>JANWVB010000001.1 GCA_025057695.1 Patescibacteria group bacterium | reverse complement strand
TACCTCTTCTTGTGATACCAATGCCGCTTTTGCAAAAGGTTGCGCGATTCCTACCAGATCGCTTCCCAATGCTATTGCTTTTGCGATTTGAATGCCGTTTCTAATGCCCCCACTGCCTAAAATTGTGATTTTATCTGTAAATTCTTTGCGCAATTTATTGGCTATTGTGATTGAATCTGTCGTTGGTATTCCCCATTCACCAAAGAGTTTTCCCAGATTTTCAAAACCTTCCCTGCGCATTCCTTCTATCACTGCCCAGTTTGTTCCTCCCCATCCTGCGGTGTCAAAGATTCTAACCCCTACCTTATAAAGTTTTTTTATTACATTTTTCGAGAGGCCAAAACCCACTTCTTTGGCTATTACAGGTGTTGATAGTTTTGGTATTAATTTTTTGAGTTTTGGTAGCAAGTCTTTGAAATTTCTATCACCTTCAGGTTGAATTACTTCTTGGATTGGGTTTATATGAACTGCAAGCGCGTCCGCGTGAATCATATTTATGATTTCTTGGAATTCTTTTTCAGAAAAACCATAGTTTAGTTGTACAAGCCCCACATTTGCTATAAGTGGTATATCAGGCGCGTCATCTCTTGCCATGAACAGGTCTTTTAGTTTGGGGTTTTCAATTGCTATTCTTTGACTGCCTACTCCCATTGCAATACCATATTTTTGAGCGGCGCGAGCCAAGTTGCGGTTTATTCGTTTGCCTTCAGCCATGCCTCCTGTCATGCATGAAACAAAAAAAGGATAATTCACTTTCTTGCCCAAGAATGTGGTAGAAAGGTCAATTTCATCAAAATTAATTTCAGGGAGAGCATTGTGAATAAATTGGTATTTATCAAATCCAGTCGAACCTATTTGCGAACTTTCATTTAGAGCAATTTTCAAATGATCTTTCTTTCTTTGTTTTATATTTTTTGCGTCATTCATTGTTTTTTGTTGTTTTTTCTAAAAATTTATGTTGCTGTTGCATTGACTTTTGATCACCCTATAACTTGCAAGTCCCAGAATTTACGATACAAACCGTTTTTTATTTTTAACAATTCTTCGTGCTTTCCTTCTTCTACAATCCGTCCATTGTCAAGCATATAGATATAGTCAGCCTTCCTGGCATTTGTGATTCTATGAGTTATGAACAAGATGCCTGATTTTTCTTTAAGTTTTCTTAGTTGATCAAATATCTTTGCTTCATGTTCAACATCCAGCTGGTTTGTTCCCTCGTCAAATATTATAAATGGTCTTTGTTGTAAAAAAATTCGTGCTAAAACTATTAGTTGTTGCTCTCCGCCGGAAAGAGAATAGTTTTCTCCAATAATCGTATCGAGTTTATCGGGGAGTTTGCGAATTGTGTCCGCAATTCCCACTGCTTCGAGCGCTTGCCATTGCTTTTTATCAGATATGTTTTTTTCATTTGATCCAACTGTAAGATTTTCGCGAATTGAGTGCCGCCACAAGAAAAATGGTTCTTGTTGAATAATTGAAAAAAGACTTAGAAGCGTTTCAATTGAAATATCTCGTATATTTATGTCATCAATACAAATTTCTCCTGAATCTGCTTCTAGTCCGTGTAATAAAAGATGCGTTATTGTAGTTTTTCCTGATCCATTTCTTCCAAGCAAAGCCACTATTTTCCCTTTTTCAATTTTTAAAGATACGTTTGACAATACTTGCCTTTTTTCCTCTTGCTTTTTTAGAATTTCTTCCCAGTCTCTTAGTTCCCATTTATATTCGTTAATTGAGAATTTATTTAAAACATCTTTTGTTTTTTGAATCATTTTTGCGATGTATAGTTGTTCTTCTTCCCCTAAATTGGGATAAGTGAAACTAACTTTTTTTAATTCTATTTTATTTACTTGAGGCAGGGTTCTTTTTGGGTCTTTATTAACTATAATGCGAGAATTAAGCATAAGCACAAAATTAATTCTGTCAAACTGAATGTCTATATCATGCCACTCGCGCAAGCTTTGTATTACATTTAAAAAGATACTTGCGATTTGCATAGCGTAGGCTGTCATTAAGGTGTATGTGCCGATGCTGATTGTTCCTTGCAAGACTTCAATTCCAATTATTATGCCTACAATTACTGTCAAAGCATTTTTGATCAAGAAAATGTAGGACTGAAACATGAATCTGGAAATTGCTCGGTTTTGATCTAACTCATAAGCTTGCTTGTTTTTTTCTTTATATTCATCTAAATATTTTTTGGTTACTCCAAGGATTTTTAACTTAGGGAAGTCATATCTTAGGAGAGACTCCACTTTCCATTTTTCGTCTCTGATTATTTCTTGTTTGAGCGCAAAAAGCGCTTCGTGTTTATTGGCGACATTTGCTATTAAAGCTTGCGCAGATCCAAAAATCAGACATAGTACAAGTATTTTGTAATCAATTAAACCAATAATTGGGATAATTGTTGCGATGCTTGCGATGTCGTATACGCGATCGGTGAAAAAATAAACGCAGTTGCGTCCAAAATTTGTTGCTGAAAGTGTTACATTTGTTACAATTCTATCGTTTTTTTTGTTGGCGAAAAATCCCCAATCTAACTCGTTTAACTTATTCCATATGTTTTCGCTTATGTAGTTGGCAAATTTATAAGATGCTTTATGCCATAATTTCTCGTTTGTTTTTTCAAACACAAAACGTCTTATTGTTTCAAGAAAAAATGGGATTATAAGAAGGACAAAAAGTATTGTTGGGCTTTTATTTGCTGATTCAAAAAAAACAGTTGCGTTTTGTAGGTAATCTAATTGAAGTTTAACAAGGTAAGGAATAGCCGCGCCAATTACTGAAATTGCTGTTTGGATAAGGAATATGGAAATGATTAAAAATCTGAATTTTAAGAATATTTTTTTAATTAGGTCGTATTTGTTTTTAATTTGGAACTTATCCATTTTTTATCACATTTCCCTCTCTATCATATACTGTGCTATGCCATCTAGATAATTGATGCCTTCTTCTTCCCACCTTTTATTGCGCATTGATGGAATTGCTTCTTGAGCTTTTTTGGCCCATTTAATGGATAATCTTTTGCAGTATTCCAAAGATCCTGTGTCAATTACAATGTTCCTTGCTTCTTGGGCTTCAGCATCATTTAAGTTTCTTTTTCCCCACAAAAGTAAAAGTTTTTGTTTTTGGTGTGTGTTGGATAATTCCAAAGCCTTTGTGATCAAAAGTGTCATTTTCCCCTGTCTAAGGTCTGAATGGGCAGGTTTGCCTGTTTTCTCAGGATTTCCAAAAAGTCCCAAAATATCATCTTGCAATTGAAAGGCAATTCCGCCGGGGATTGCATAGTCGGATAATATTTTCAGATCTTGTTCTTTTGCTCCTGCCAAGATTGCTCCGATATGCAAAGGGTTTTCATATGTGTAAACCGCAGTTTTGGCTTTGTACATGTCTAAAATTTCTTTTTCTGACGCTTGTGCTTTATTTTCCAGAGTAATGTCGTAAGCTTGTCCAAAGGCTGTGTTTGCTATTCCTCTGAAAAGCTTGTTGAGAGCTTTTAATTTTTTTTCTGAAGAGAATTGGCTTTTGCCAAGTATTTCATATCCCAGACAAAGTGCGATATCGCCTGCATTTATTGCCATGCTATTTCCGTAGTGAGCAGGGTCTCCTTTGTAATTGTTTCCCTTATGATATTCTTCGTAGAATTTATGGGTTGTTGCTCGCCCTCTCCTTATCTCGTCTTGATCCATGAAGTCGTCATGTATCAAAAGTGCGGTTTGTATTAGTTCTATGGACATGGCGGCGTTTATGATTGCATTATCGTTTTTGCCATGGAGCATTTTGTAAGCGTAGTAAATAAAGGAACTTCTAAGTCTTTTGGCAGGACGCAAATTGTGCTCTTTTATGTGTTTTAGAATGTGTTTTCTAATGTTTATTTGTTGTTTGCTGGCTTTTTGTTGAGAAGTATTGTTTAATTCTTTGTCAAAATATTCTTGCAGATGCTTATTTATTTTGTCCACAAAGTTTTCTAAATTATTTTTTGCATCAGTTGCTTTTTGGCTTTTTGTAATAGTTACAATTTGTCTTATTGTACTCATTGTTGTTTGTTTGGCGTGGCAAGCTATGATTATACATTATTTGTATTAACCACTATGATATAATTTTTTTTATGCTTGGGGGTAAAAAGATTTATCTTCCAAAAGGCACTATTGTACCAAACCATATAGCTGTCGTAATGGATGGAAATGGTCGTTGGGCTCGTTCTAAGGGATTGCCTCCAACTAAAGGCCATGAAGCTGGCGCAAGAGCTATTTTCGAGGTTATAAAAGCCTCTCGCGATTTTGGAGTTCACACGCTTACTTTGTGGGGATTTTCAACTGAAAATTGGAAAAGACCTCCAAAAGAAGTTGCCAAAATTTTGTCTATTGTTTTGTATTATTTAAATAAAGAAAAAGAAACGTTTAAAAAAGAAGGCGTGAGACTTGTGCATTTAGGTAGAAAAGAAAGACTTCCCTTTGAGCTTAGAAACACAATTGCCAGAATAGAAAAGGAAACTAAAAATCACACTAATTACATTCTTAATCTTGCAATTGATTACGGAGGAAGAGACGAGATAATTAGAGCGGTTCAAAAAGTGATCAAAGATGGTGTTCCACCTCAAGAAGTAACAGAAGAAAAGTTTGCTTCGTATTTGGACACAGCTGATCAGCCATATCCGTATCCTGATTTGTTTATTCGAACTTCCGGGGAGCAGAGAACGAGTGGTTTTTTACCTTGGCAAATGACTTATACAGAATTTTATTTTGAGGAGGATCATTTGCCTGATATGACTGTTGAAAAGCTGAAAGCCGCAATTCTTGACTTTAGCAGACGCAGAAGACGTTTTGGCGCAAAAGATAAGGTTGTGCATTTTACATTTAAACCCGAAGTCACTGCTAAGTTAGAACTTGCGTGGTGGAGACTTGCCAATATCCCTGAAGGTAAAGGTTTTACACAGTATGCGATTGAACATATTAAAGAACAATTTGGGCTTTCTGGTTCTTTGGCAAAGCAAGCCGCGGTTTTGATGACGGAAGCTGTTTTGGAAGGCAAAAAAAGCAAATGGCAAAAAGCAAAAACCAAGCTTGTTGCGTTTTACAAATTGTTAAGAAATGAATTGAAGCTAGCGTTTGAACCAGCTCTTGCGGCTTCGTTAGAAGTTAAGTTCTGGCAAGAAGCAAATGAGAAGGAATCAACTCCCGAAATTCATAGTATAGAAAATACGGCCAGTCAGCTTTATGCCGAAGTTTATAGGATTTCCATTCTGCAAGCTGCAAGACTCGCCCGTTTGAGAGTTCTGGCGGCGATAGAAATGAATTTGGCAGTAAAAGGTATGGGAGATTATCATTGGGCTAAAGCTGAAGATTATTTGGCAAAATTTTATACAGAGTTAAAACGAAGAGTCGCTTAATTATTGATTAATCTCTAGAGAATTGTAAAGCAAATATTTTAAAAACAGCTTTTAAATCAAACTTAAATCTGTGGCTAATTTTTCCGTTTCAGTTAGTAGTTCTGCAATTTCTTTTATTCCTTTTTCCCAAAATTCTTTTTTAGTTATGTCTATTTGAAGTTTTGCAAATATATTCTTTGGCGAATCGCTTTTGCCCGCACTTAAGAATCCTTTTACTTTTTCTATAAATTGTCTATTTTGCTTTACTAATGCTTGCAAAGATTTGCTTATCAAAAGACCGCTGGCGTATGAATACACATAGAAAAAATATCTGAAATGATGCACATAAACCCACCAATTCTCAGATCCGGAATCTTGCGACACAGCTTTTCCCATGTAACTTACCATGTGTTTTTGAAAAATTTGACCAATTTCTTCTTTGGGCAAATATCCTTTTTGGCGGAAAATATTATGCAGTTCAAGTTCGAAATTATAAAATGCGATTTGTCTGAAAATTGTTGAGACATAATCATTAAGTTTTGCCATCATTAGCGATAGTCTGGTTTTTTGATCGGCATCTTGTATTAATTCTTGGAAAACAAAATCTTCAAAGAATGTGCTTGCCACTTCTGCGGTGGATGTAGGTGTACCAAAGTTAAGCTCGTTCTGCCTTTTGCGTATAAGTTCATTGTTGATCCCATGACCCAGCTCATGTGCCAATGTTGTTACATTATCAAACTCTCCCGTATGGTTAAGAAGTATGTATGTTGGAGTTGAGAGTGTTTGTGTTGTTGCAAAAGCGCCGTTTGCCTTGCCCTTTTTTGGGAATACGTCTATCTGACCATTTTCTTCAAAGTTAACAAAAATTTCCAAGAATTCTTTGTCAAGATTTTCTAAGACTTTTTTTACCAATCTTGACGCCTTCTCATAATCATACTTTTTGTTTACTTTGCCAAGCAAAATTGGGACATTTCTTTCATGATACGCAAGTTTGTCAACGCCCATTAGTTTGGCTTTTAGTAAGTAATACTTTTGAGATATGTCAAAATTTTTCGAGACTGTTTCAACCAGAGTTTTAACCACATCTGAATCTATATCGTCTGCCAAATATCGTGCTTCGTCTGGTTTTTTGAATCCTCTTAATTCGTCGGTGATTTTTTTATATTGCAAAACTGAGTTTAGTTCATTTTCGGCAACTTCGGCATGTTTGGCTAAAATTTCATTAAATGCTTTTGCCGCGCTATTTCGCACTGATTTTTTCGAGCTGTTCATTAGGTTTAGTATTTCAGCAAAGCTTCTTGGTTTTAGTTTTTCAGATTCATCTTTTAGATTCTTTTCCTCTTTTGCCAAAAAGGAAGATAGCATTCTCGTCCAGTTATTGTAAGCAAGCGGAGAAAGGGTGTTTAGGATTTTTTCTTCAGGTTCAGTTAATAAATAATTTGCGCTTTCAAATAATTTTTCCAAGAAGTGTTTGTATGGCGTAAGAAATTTGCTTTTTAAAAATTTGCTTTGAGATTTTTTATCAACTTTTGAGATTCTGTGTGTAAAAAATTGTATTTGATTTTCAATCTTGATTGCAAATTCAGTCGCTTTGTTTACTTCCGCTTTTATTTGTGGGTTTTCTTGGTCAAGAGACTGCCATAGATGATAGTAAAACATTTCTTTTGTGTTTGCGCCGTAGTTGGTAAGCCAATTGGCATATTCGTCAAGCGCTTGTTTTAAGATTTCAGGTTTTTTCAGGTAGTCTTTGTTGCCTTGCCACTTCTGGACAAATTCTTTTGTTTTTTCTTCGACAATGGTTCTTGTTTTTGATATTTCTTTCTTATCTTTGAATAGCAGTGTTAAATCCCAAGAAGTTTTCATACAGAAAGATTTTATCATACCAATAATTTAGAAAATTTTTAGAAATACCTGATGTGCTAGAATACAACTTGAGTTGAGTCAAAGGTCTTTTTTGAAAAACGGGGTATAGTTTAACGGTAGAATGGGCGCATGGGGTGCGTCCGGCGTAGGTTCAATTCCTGCTACCCCGACCCACGCAAAAGTAAAGGCTCTTTTTTGTTGTTGCTGGTATTTATTATCTCAAATGCTTTTTTGGTATATTCCCTTCAAGATTTTCCGAATGTAAATAAAGAAGGAAAGACAAGCTTCTAGAAAGCTTTTTGTGTGTTTTGGTTAGTTCTTTCGAATAAAGTTAAAAAACACCTACAAAGATTTACTGGAAGTTTTTGAGCAGGTCGGTTTGGAACTTTATGACGAAATAGAAAAGAAAATGAGAAATTTAAATATTTAGAAATTTAAGTGAAAGTAAAGCGTAAAACATTTCAAGCAGATGTTTCTAAATGCTAATTTTTTACACACAATCCTTTTAGAAAGATTCAAGATTAAAACCCTTGTACTATGTTGATTTAGTTCTTGTTATTCGATCAAGTTTTTCTGATAAAATTCTAGATATGACTGAGGTTGAAGAAGTGCCAGCAGGTATTGCAAAACCTGCTCCAGACTTGAGCTTCCAAGCGAATGAGCAATTTCGAAATGAGATAAGTTTGCCGATTGACCCCAGAGATTATTTTGCAATTGGCAAATTTCAAAAAGCGGCTGAATCCATTGATCCTGAAATCTCACATCCTTGGCACGCTGTGCGTAGCGGCTATTTTTGGGCTGAAAATAGTTATGGATCGATTGCTGTTGGCGAAACTTATTCCAGTTCCACTTATGTTCCTGAAGAGAAAAGATATGGTCTTTTAATTGCTGAAAAAACAGTTGATGGCCAAGCAAGCTCGGTTTATATCACCACTCTGGATAAAAACCAAAGGGGTGGTGTAGTAGATGCAATAAACAAAATTGCTCCTTGTTTGACGGATGATATAAGGCACAAATTCATTCGGGAGGTTATTCAATTAGCGCCAAAATTAACTGACGAGGATGTTGTTTTTGAGAAACTGGCGACAAAAGGATTGAAATTGTTACCAGATTATCCGGATAATTTTCAGTATGAATCTGATCAACGTGAATCTGATCAATCATGGCCTGAAGTAAATGGCAAATTACCAACGGAGAAACAAATAATGCAGTTGATTGAATTTTCTAAGTTGGTAGCTAGCAAAATGCCTAGGGAAACTTTTATAAATCACATGCAACAATGGCATGGTAATTTAAGATTTTATAATGATCCGTATGGTTCGGGTTATTCTTCACTTTTTGTTGAAATGACGAACTGGGTTCTTGAATCAAGACCAGATACTCCAAGAAATTACGAACTTTTAAAAAGAGGAAATCCAAATGAATATCCTGTTGTAGACAAAATAACTCGCCATATTGGTTCCGAAGAAGAACTAAAGCAAATTCTTCGTAATTTACATGTTGAACAAATGCCTGATATAAGTGGTAGACATATGGGCGAGGAACTTGCACAAATGGTTGAGTTAGATAAAGTTGTTGGCGGATCTGACCTAAAAACATGGTCGGTAAGTGAATCAGCTGGTAGAGGTGTTTCCAACATCTGGAATATTGTAAATGAGCTAAAAAGAGGAAATGGCACTATAGTGGCTGGTGGCAGAGAACCGATTAAGATTATTCAATTGGATGGTAAATATTATATTGGAGATGATGGAAGGCATAGGATTGCTGCTTTGAAAGCATTGGGTGTAGATAAAATTCCTGCTTTGGTGACTCCTGTAATATAAGATACTAGAACGAGAACATTTTGTGTATGTAATTTGTTTTATTCAGTAATTCAGATTGTGTCAGATCGTAATTAACTTTTATACAAATTTTACATAGAGATCATATTAAGTATTGATACCTATCTTATCTTATATGTTAGAATATATCGGTATTGGAGAAAGACGAAGTAATCTTGAAAACTTGGAAGTGAGACGAAAGTTACAATTTACTCACTTTAAAAATTTTGCTAACAATTAAAAGATCAAAAAAGATGGCAAGTTTTATTTTAGAATTATTAATTAAAAGCTGAAAATGTGTAAAGTGGTTATCATGTATTAGGGAGAATGAGTTTTTAGCTTATCTAAAATCAATTTTTCTTAAGCTTACTCAAAAATATCAGTGTGGTATGGTGCACAATCTGGCGATTGATTGTTATTTTTAGTGTATTTTGGTAAACTAGACTCATTATATGGCAGTAAGTAATCGTGAGTTTTGCCGACATCCAGTTTACAGACCAGAAACCATCCGAAAGCATCCCAATGGTAGTGCTTTGTTGCGGATAGGTTTCACATCAGGATTAGAAGAGGCTAAGGGGCTTTTTGCATACGATACTTTAGGTCAAGAGATTTTTGGTAGCACAAGGTTTATTAAGATAAGTGGTGAAAGATGTTCACCTTTAGTTACGGAATTTGATGAGAAAGTTCCAATTCAGATAAAGTCTATTAAATGGATTGATAATGAAGAACACCTCGAATTTACTACCATCTCTTACGATCAACAAGGAAGGCCAAGTCGGGTAGTTTATTCCCTATCCGGCAAAGAAGGTAAGATGGTTGAAACAGCTGGGAATGAATACCATTATGATAATAATGGTAGAATTAAAGCTCGTGTGCTCTACTCTTTTTCTACGGATAGAACAAAAACGTTGCACTTGTTTCACTGGTATCATTACATTCCAGTTGCTCAAGATGCTCAAGGCGAAGTTATAGCTCTGGAAGTAACCTATTCAGATGCCAGATACCATCCTAATTTGGGTGTAGGTGCGGCTTACGGCGAATGTATTAATGTCAATACGCGCTCTGTTGTTGCTAGGAGTTTTTATAACAGGCAAGAATTGCTTAAGGGACAACAATTAAGTGGAGTGGAGGATTCAGGGATTCTTTGTCGTGTAGAATATTCTTACGAAGCAGATCCGGGAGGATATCGACAGTATTTTCCAGAAGAAATTAAAGTTCCGGTTTATGTTAATTGGGAAGATATTAAAAGTTTTTTGGGTGGATCTTCATTAATTGAGCAATTATCTTAATTTTTCTTTGAAGCATTTTGAGTTGATGGCTAAGGAGAGAAACTTCTTGTGATTTTAATATATCCTAGAAAGATTAAATTGTTATGATTTTCTTGTTATCATAGGATATTTGTCGGGGTTTGTTTTTGCCTTTCTATTTGATTAGTTTTTATCGTTTTGTGTAGAATATTTCTTTTACTTTTATTTATTAGTTTAATTTGTTGATATATTGCAAAACTAACAAATAAGTATCATAATGATTGCAGTCAAAATGGAATCTTCTTTAGCAAATATACAAAACGCTGTATATAATTTTTTTAGAATTGGCGCTATTGCCGGTTTTATAGCCGCGGTTACAATACTTATTAATCTTAACCATAAAGGTTTTAGGTATTTGTTTAGAGACAAAGCTACAAAATACTGGTGGGTTTTTGTTATCGCTTGTGTCATTCCTTTTTTGGTAATTTTATACATGTTTACAATCATATTTGGTAAATTGTCCTCAAGTGTGCAAGCAAGTTTAACTATTTAGATTATTCTTCCTTTTAGTGTACTCTTTAATTTAGAATGCTTGCTCGTGTTTTTTCTGGCACAATAGTTGGCTTGGAAGGAGTTTTGATTGAAGTTGAAGTTGATATACCTCAATCCGGTTTCCCTTCTTTCACAATTGTTGGTTTACCTGACAAGGCAGTTGAAGAATCA
Source organism: Patescibacteria group bacterium (assembly GCA_025057695.1). Taxonomy (GTDB): domain Bacteria; phylum Patescibacteriota; class Microgenomatia; order UBA8517; family UBA8517; genus JANWVB01. The sequence continues at coordinate 32,496 of JANWVB010000001.1, read as the reverse complement.
AAGGAAAGAGTCAGGTCCGCTATAAAAAATACAGGCGCGGATTTTCCTCAAACGCGAATCACTGTTAATTTGGCTCCTGCCGATTTGCCTAAGGTAGGACCCGCTTATGATTTGCCAATTGCCATTGGAATACTTTTGGCGTCGGCTCAAATTAAATCTAATGAAGACACGAATGACTCTTTTTTTGTCGGGGAGCTTTCTTTGGATGGTTCTTTGCGCAAAACAAACGGAATTTTGCCGCTTACCCATCTTGCCAAGAAAAGGGGATTTAAGAAGATGTTTGTTCCTGTTGAAAACATTCGCGAAGCCGCAGTTATTGAAGGAATAGAGTTATACGCGATTGATACCTTATTGTCCCTTATCAGGCATTTGTTGGGAACATTGCCTATACCAAAGGCTCACACAATTGAAATCTCAAAAATCTTAAAAGAGACAAAATCAGATTTTGATTTCTCGGAAATAATTGGTCAGGAATTTGCAAAAAGAGCTATGGAAATTGCCGCCGCAGGCAATCACAATGTTTTTTTGGAAGGCGCCCCCGGGTCCGGGAAAACTATGTTGGCTCGCGCACTTCCTGGTATATTGCCTAAATTAACGCAAGAAGAGGCTCTGGAGGTAAGCAAAATATACTCCATTACAGGCAATTTGCGCATGGAAGAAGGTATTGTGACTTCAAGGCCATTTAGAAGTCCTCACCATACAACGAGCAGAATAGGACTAATTGGTGGCGGTTCGAATCTTCAGCCGGGCGAAGTTTCTCTTGCTCATAGAGGTGTATTGTTTCTGGATGAATTTCCTGAATTTCCAAGAAGTGTCATAGAAAGCCTTAGGCAACCTATGGAAGATGGTTATGTTCATATATCGCGAGCCAAAGGAAGTGTCACTTTTCCAGCTAATTTTTTGTTGGTTGCGGCCGCTAATCCTTGCCCTTGCGGTTTTTATGGCGATAGCAGAAGAAAATGCGTTTGCTTGCAAGGACAAATAGTAAGATATCAAAAGAAAATTTCTGGTCCAATTTTAGATAGAATTGATTTGCATGTGAATGTGCCTGTTGTTGACACCCAAAAGCTGTTTTCCAACACAACCAAAAGGGAATCTTCCAAAAGTGTGCAAGATAGAGTGCAAAATGCGCGCAATTTGCAGAAAGCAAGGTTTGATGGCGCTAACATTTTTGCTAATTCGGACATGAACAATAGACAAGTTAAAGAATACTGCCCGCTTTCTGATGAGTGCAAGAAGCTGATGTATGCCGCAGTTTCTGCAATGAATTTATCCACAAGATCTTTTTTTAAGATTATAAAAGTGGCGCGGACGATATGTGATTTAGAGGGGCAAAAAGATATTACCCCAAGCGCTATAGCGGAAGCCATTCAGTTTAGAAACAGAGAATTTGGACAAAAATAAAAATGTCAAAGAAAACCGCAAAATTGATTGTATTTATAACAAACATAACAGTTTCGTTTGTTTTAGGCGGGGCTTATGCTGTGATAGGCAGACGCGATTTGGCAATTAATATATTGTTTTTGTTAGTTGGAATTTTGTTATTAGTTTTTTTGATTAAAACTCTTTTAGACTTTTTTGAATCTTGAACATTCAGGCTGTATCTGGTAGCTTTTTTGCGTTTGGCATTTTTACAAACAAAAAGGTATGAGATGTGTTTTGCAGGTGGTCAAAAAGGCGGTTGTGATTGAAGCTAAAACAAAACAAATTGCAGGCAGACTTTCTTCTGAAGGGGTTTTGGTTTTACTTGGCATAGGCAAAAATGATACTTACAAAGACGCTGAAATTCTTTCGAAAAAAATAATTTCTTTGAGAATTTTTATTGATGAATTTGGGAAAATGAACAAAAGTGTTTTAGACAAGCAATTTGGCGTGTTAGTAGTTTCCCAGTTTACTCTTTATGCCGATGTTAAAAAGGGCAATAGACCATCTTTTTTACAAGCCGCAAAGTCTGAGATGGCAAGAAAACTTTATAAATATTTTGTAAGCAGGATTAAGTCTTATGGCATTTTTGTGTCAACTGGTTCTTTTGGACAGGAAATGAAAATACAAACAGAGTTGGCTGGTCCTGTGACAATTATTCTTGATTCAAAAAAGTTATAATATGGACGTAACAAATATTAAACAAATTTTTGTGACAATATTATCCGTGTTTTATATTTTTTTTAATTTTACAAATCTAAATCGGAGCGATGCTTACCTTGCTAATTATAGAGAAATTACTGATACAAATGCCAATCAAACCGAACATGCGGTTAATCAAAATGATAAAAAAAATGTTTTGTTTGAAGAAATTAATGAAAAACGAGTTTCGAATTCTGTCAATAAACTTGAATTAAGAGATGATTTGTGCAAAATAGCAGATGTTCGTTTAAATGAACAAATAAAGAATGGAAAATTGGATGGGCATATCGGCTTTGAGAAAATTAAAACAAACCATCCTGATTTATCTGCAATTATAGACAATTATTCATTGGTTGCCGAATTTTTGGCTTACAAAGGGCGTGTTCCAAAAGAAATTGTTATTATGTGGGACAATTCAAATGATCACAAAAAACTTTTTAAAGATCAGAATCTAAAGTATGGTTGTGCGCTTTTTAAATATCCTTATGCTGTTGCAATTGCCGCTAATTAATAAGTGAATTTTCTTTCAAAAAAGATAGGATTTTGTTTTTAGTTTTATATTGTCTTCCAATTGATACAAAAAGTTTGTTTGTTTCGCTCCAATAGCGTTTTGGGATAAATTCATGCAGTGCTTTTTCTGTTTGAGCGGGAGTTTTTGTGTTTACCCAGCCCAACATATTGGCGATTTTGTGAACGTGCGTGTCCACTGCGATTGCGGGTTTGGCAAAAGCTCTGTTCAAAACCAGATTTGCTGTTTTGCTACCAACACCTGGGAGTTCTACTAGCTTGTCTTTGGTAGAGGGAATTTTGCCTTTATGCTCGTTGATTATTTTTGAAGCTAGAGTTTTTAAATTTTTAGCTTTGGTTTTATAAAATCCCACAGGATAGATAAGTTTTTCTATTTCAAAAACATTAAGTTTTGCTAATTCAAAGATGTTATTTGCTTTTGCGAAAAGCTTTTCTGATGCTAGATATGTAACTTCATCTTTTGTTCTTGCCGACAAAAGTGTGGAAATGAGAGTTTTATATGGATCGTTTTTATACGCTTCAAGCGGCACCAATGCGTAGTTTTTTCTGAAAATTCTATAAACACGATCTATTTTTTCTCTAGTCCATTTCATTGATCTCAGAAACGCTCAAGATAAAAATAGATAAAAATTTGTGAAAAAATAATGATTGCCGCAACTATTAAACTTTTTGATATATCTTTAGTAGTAGCGCTTTCAATTTTTTCTTTTCCTAATTTTGCTTTTTTGGTTTTTGCGCTTGCAAGTTTATCAGTTGTGTTATTTGGGACCCACGATATGGTTCGATGAGCGTTTATTTTCTCTTTTCTGGTGCGCCTTGCTTTTTGTGAATACATGTTTTTAGATAACTTAGTATAGCAAAATAAAATGATTTTGGTGTTATCTCGTTGGTTTTAAATTTTTGAATGTTTTAGCGTTGATTTTAAATTACTCAATCTTTAATCTGGTGTTAGTTAATTGATCATGTTCTTGCCTTTTATAGGGTTGTTTTTTGTCTAGTAATTTATTTTTTTATGTAGTGTGTTCTGTGTGTGTATTTTATAAAACACGGCTTCTTGACATAAAAAATTTAGGATGCAACAATTACTGAGTTAATTATGTACCCTTTTTAGACTTTAGATGAAACTGCTTTATGATCTTTTTGTTTCTTAGCTGATGGGTATATTAACTTACCTAATTATAGCTCTTTTTGTATGTATAGCGATCTTAAGCTTTTTTTTGTTTAGAATGCATGCCTTTTTCAAAGTTTTGTCAAAAGATGTTAAGGGACAAAATCTTATTGATCTTTTAGATCAAACAATAAAAAGGATTGATAAAAGCGAGTCGCGTTTGTCTGAGCTAAGCAAGCAGTTGTCTTTGGTTAAATCAGATCAAAGAAAATGTTTGCAAAGGTTAGGTTATATTCGATTTAATCCATTTAATGACATGGGTGGAGATCAAAGTTTTTGTTTAACATTGCTTAATGGAGAGCTTGATGGGATAATTGTTACTAGTTTGCATTCAAGGGATATGACAAGGATTTATTTCAAAGCTATAACAAATGGTAAAAGCGATCTTGCATTATCGGAAGAAGAAAGAAAGTCGCTTGAACGCGCTACCAGTTGGTTATCTAAAAAATAAAATGTCGTTATGAATAATCAATCCGTTTTCAAAAACAAACTGTATTATATAATTAGTACTTTCTTGGGTGTTTATCTTTTAGCGGCTGGGATCTCTTGGTTGGTTTTTAGTTTCTTGAAAAATGAGCCAAATGTTTCTCCTGTAGCTAAAACTTCAGAGTCAAATTCAAAAATTGATCCCTCACTTCCCAAAACTGAACAGTGCCCTATGAATGGACAGATGTTTACAGCGCAAGAGAGACAAATATGGGAGGAAAGGCGTCCTATTGTTGCAATAATTGAGAATCATGAAGATGCAAGGCCTCAGTCAGGTATTGGTAGCGCAGATATTGTTTATGAAGCTGTTGCTGAAGGAGGAATAACTAGATTTCTAGCAGTAATGTATTGTGATGTTGCCTATTCTGGGGTAAAAATTGGTCCAATTAGAAGCGCAAGGGTGTATTTTATAAATTGGGCGGCTGAGTATGGAGAGAATCCTTTATTTGTTCATGTGGGCGGAGCAAATAATATTTGCAGAAATTGTCCAGGTGGTGTTAAGCCGGTTGGTCAAGTGACCAAAGAAGTTGACGCGTTTAAGATGTTGGACAAGTTAGGGTGGCGAGGATCAAAAAGAAACGCTTTTGACGGTGGGACAAGTGTTGGTTATCCAATAATGATTCGAGATGTGAATCGTCTTGGACGCGAAGTAGCATGGGAACATACTTTTGTTGGTTTCACAGATAAAATTTATGAAGAGTCCAAAGCTCGTGGTTTTGGTGCAGTTGGTGAAAATGGCAGAGCATGGGATGCTAACTTTGTGATGTGGAAATTCTCAGACAACAATCCTATTCTTCAGCCAAAGACAGATAAGATATCTTTTAGTTTTTGGCAAAATAAGCCTAATTATGATGTTGTTTGGGAGTATGATGCGCCGTCTAATAGTTACAAAAGATTTAATGGTGGTGTTAAGCATGTTGACCATGAAACAGGTGAGCAGATATCCGCACAAAATTTATTGATACAATTTGTTAAAGAAAGAGGCCCAGTAGATAATGAGGGTCATATGTTTTATCAAAATATTGGCAAAGGAAAAGGATTTTTGTTTCAAAATGGCGATGTGATAGATATAGTTTGGGAGAAAGCTAATCAATTTAGTAGGACTAGGTATTATGACAAGATGGGGAAAGAAGTATTTTTTGTTCGAGGTAAAATATGGATAGAAGCTGTGCCTGACGGGAACAAGATAGAATATTAATTGCACAAAGAATTTTTTCTTCTGCCTTCGATTACTTACATGGCTGAACTCTCGGATATTGTCACATCTAAAGTAAGAGTAAAAATAATTGAACTTCTTTGGTCCAATGTCACAGAAATTTATCATGTTCGTGAGATTGTGAGACGTGTTGGTGAGGAAATAAATGCTGTAAGAAGAGAGCTTAAAAACTTAGAAGATGGTGGGCTTCTTAAAAAAGAGCAAAGAGGAAACAGGCTTTATTATTGGGCAAGACCAGAATATCCCTTTTTTGGGGAAATTTTGGCAATAATTGCAAAAACAACCGGTCTTGGTAAAGAAATTGTTGTTAATAAAAGCAAGTTGGGAAAAGTTTTGTTTGTTATGTTTTCAGGCAGGTTTGTTAGGAGAAAACCTCGAAAGCGTGACGATGAAGTGGATATTTTAGTAGTGGGAGAGGTAGTTTTAGCAGAACTTGCTCAACTAATAAGAAAAGAAGAATCAAAACGCAATCAGGAGATAAATTATACAGTCATGGGTCATGATGAATTTGATTTCAGAAAAAAAAGACGCGATCCCTTTTTGCAAGGGATATTATTAGGTAGTAGGGTGATGATTATAGGCGATGAGGAAGATTTGGTTGGTTAAGTTTTTTTTATGAAAAAAACGATCTCCAGATTAGTTGTCATTCTCTTGATTTTAGTTTTCGCAACATATATTGCTTTGCCGCAAGAATATTTTTTCAATGTCAATGTGCCTTACTTTTCTTATCAATTTCAATTTAAAAAACCGCAATTGGATATAAATCTTTTTGGGTTTAATCTTAATGAAAGACAGAATCTAAAACTAGGTCTTGATTTAGCAGGTGGAAGCCATATGGTTTTTGAGGCTGATACATCAGGCATAGATCAGTCTAGAAAACAATTGGCACTTGATGGCTTAAAAAGCATAATAGAAAAAAGAGTTAATCTTTTTGGTATTTCTGAACCTGAAGTGAGATTATCCACTTTTGAGGGGAAAGATAGAATTATCGTTGAACTGCCAGGTGTAAAAGATACAAAAGAAGCAAATAGCCTGATTGGTTCTACAGCTCAGCTAGTTTTTGCAGAATTAGGTTCAGAAGATAATCCCGGCTTGATCCCTACTGATTTAACTGGAGCTGACCTTGAAAGTTCGGATGTAATATATGATCAAACAACCGGCAAGCCGGTGATTGCAATAAATTTCACAAAGGAGGGCGAAGAAAAATTTGCTGAAATAACTGCCAGAAATGTTGGCAAGGTTTTACCTATTTTAATTGATGGAATGCCCATATCAGCTCCTTTGGTTCAAGAGAAAATAACTGGCGGAAAGGCGATTATAAGTGGAGACTTCAGCCTAAATGATGCAAAATCTTTGTCAATACAGCTTAATGCCGGAGCGCTTCCTGTTCCTGTGACATTAGTGGAGCAAAGAGTTGTGGGAGCCGCTCTTGGCTCTGATTCGATACAAAAAAGCATCAACGCTGGGATAATTGGTATTTGCATGGTCGCTATTTTTATGCTTTTGATTTATAAAAATTTAGGCTTTGTCGCGCTTTTTGCTTTATTTTCTTTTAGTGTAATTACGATTTGTTTGTATAAACTTGTGCCAATAGTGCTGACACTTCCGGGGATTGCCGGATTTTTGCTTTCTGTTGGCATGGCTGTTGATTCAAATATCTTAATTTTTGAAAGGTTCAAAGAAGAGAAAAGGAGAAGATTGTTGGCTGATGCTCTTGAAGTTTCTTTTGGAAAAGCTTGGGATTCTATACGTGATGCAAACATTGCGACTTTAGTGACGGCTTTTGTTTTGGCCAATCCTTTTGATTTTTCTTTTTTGCATACTTCAGGCCCTGTTAGAGGATTTGCTATCACCTTGGCTTTGGGGATTTTTGTTAGTTTGTTTACTGGTTTATTTATTAGCAGAACTATTATGAGAGCTTTTATTCGTTAAATGAATATTAATTGGTTAAGCTACTGTAAATTTTATTTGATTATTTCGCTCTTTTTTATAATTAGCGGATTGGTAGGTGTTTTCTTGTGGGGTTTGCCTTTAGGTATTGATTTTAAAGGTGGAGTGATAGCAGAGTATAAATTTGAATCTTCAGTAAAAACTGATTTTCTGATTGTTGAACTGTCCAATAAAGGTGTTAGTGTTTCGGCAATTCAACCTGCAGATGATGGAAATTACATCTTTAAAATTGCAAGTTCTGACAACGAACTTAAGGATTCTTTGGATAAATATTTAAAAGAAATCTATCCAGATTTAAATTTTGAACAATTAAGGTTTGAATCAGTTGGTCCATCAATTGGACCGGAAATGATTCGCAAAACATTTTACGCGGTTTTGATTTCTTCAATTGCAATTTTATTATGGGTTGCATATCAATTTAGAAATTTTAGATATGGACTATCGGCAATTATTGCTATGTTGCATGACACATTTATACTTGTTTCTAGTTTTGCTTTCTTTGGTCGCTTTTGGGGCGCAACTGTTGATTTTTTGTTTGTTACTGCAGTCCTAACTACATTGTCTTTTTCAGTGCATGATACGATAGTTGTTTTTGATAGGATAAGAGAACTTAAAGCAAAGGCAATTGGGGATATATCTGAAGTTGCTAATCTAGCAATTAATCAAACCATGGTTAGGTCTCTTAACAATTCTTTCACAATAATATTTATGCTTTTTGCTCTTATTTTATTTGGCGGATCATCTGTTTTTTGGTTTGCGATTGCTTTGTTGGTTGGGACAATTGCAGGCACTTATTCTTCGCCGTTTGTTGCTGTTCCGGTTTTGGTTTATTTGACTAAACTAAAAGAGAAAAAGTTTTAAGCCTCAGTTTTTAAAGATTTAATGTATTGAACCAAAGCATCTCTTTCGTTTTCCAGCTCTTTATTTTCGACTTTTTTAAAGATGTCATTTAACACTTCGCCGACTTTTTTGCCTGGAGGAATGTTTAATATCTCCATTACATCATGTCCTGTAACTTTTATATCCTTTAGACTAAAGGGTTGTTTTTGCACTTCAATTAATCTTTTTTTAAAGTTTTCCAATCTCCAAGAAGTTAGTTTTGCTCCACTTCCAAGTCTATCGCCTATTCGCAAGTCAATCATGTCTGGGATTAATTGAGGAGTTACATTTCTTATAAATCTTCTTAATGCAGAGTCTGTCTGATTTTCATTTACTGTAAATTGATGGTATCTAACTAGCCTTACCAATTTGTCTTTTTGTTCATTAGAAAATCTTAATCTTTCCGCGATTCGTCTTGCTATTATGGCTCCGACTACCTCATGGTTGTAAAAAGTTATTGTTCCACTTGGCAGAACTTTGAACGTTTGGGGTTTGCCGATGTCATGTATGAAAGTTGCAAACCGTACAATTGGGTCATTGTTTAACTCCGACACGAATTTGAGAGAATCAAGTGAATGTGTCCACACATCTGATATATGGTGCCTTCCGGGGGATTTTTGTTCAACTCCATATGTTTTTGTCATCTCGGGCAAAATGTGCTCTAGCAGAAGGGTCTCTTTAAGAAGTATGATACCTTTATGTGGTTTAGGAGATGAAAATATTTTAATTAACTCGTCTCGAATTCTCTCTTTTGAGATTTTATTTATTAAATCACTATGTTTTTTGATTGCTTCAAATGTGTTTTTCTCGATATTAAATCCCAATTCTGAAGCTATTCTTACCGCTCTCACAAGTCTCAAAGCGTCTTCGCTAAAACGATCGTGTGGTTCACCAACTGCTTTTATGATTTTTTCATTTAAGTCCTTTTTGCCGTCAAAGTAATCAATCAAATTAACTTCAAGAAGGTCTTTTCTTTTTTGATTATCTAAATTTACTTCTAGTGCTAATGCGTTGATTGTAAAGTCTCGCCTTTGCAAGTCTTCTTTAAGCGTTTTGCCCCATCTTACTTCATTTGGTCTTCTGTGATCTGAATAACCGCCATGTTCTGTTCGAAATGTAGTTATCTCAAAAGGTTTTAGATCTTTTGTTTCACTTGGGACACCTACGGTTCCAAAGGAGTTTGTGTAGTAGGAATTAGGTAGAAATGCTAGCATTTCTTCTGGTGTTGCGGAGGTAGTGAAATCCCAATCTGAGACTTCTTTGCCCATTAAGATATCTCTTACAGCGCCTCCTACTATATATATGGGGTATTTATGTTTTTGGAATTCCTTGATAATTGTTACCACTTCTTTTGGAATTGCAATCAACATATGCTAATTATACTTTTAGCGTTATATGTTTTAAACTGGATTAAAATTTTTGTTTATGAAAATAAAAAATTCTGTACCTAAAAAATGGGAGCTTTTGTATTCCGGCAAAGTTTTTGACGAAAATGAAATTATTGAAATTTTGTTAAAAAATAGAGGTTGTCAAACTGAGAAACAAAAAAATGAATTTTTAAAACCAAAACATCCGCTTGATGTTAGTCTTTTGGATGTTGGTATGGACAAAGATGCGGTTAGGAAATCAATAACCAGAATAGTAAAAGCCATAAAAAACAAAGAACATATTTTGATATATGGAGATTATGACGCAGATGGCGTGTGCGCAACAGCCATAATGTGGGAAAGCTTGTATAAATACACAAAAAACGTCATGCCTTACATTCCAAATCGTTTCTCTGAAGGTTATGGAATAAATGCAGACAGCATAGTTTCAATAAAAAGCCAAAACCCAAAAGTATCTTTAATTATTACTGTTGACAATGGAATTGTTGCCTGTGATGCGGTAAAAAGAGCCAAAGATTTGGGGATTGATGTAATTGTTACGGATCATCACCAAAAAGGTGAAAATTTACCTGATGCTTACTCTATAGTTCATACAGATAAAATATCGGGTGCTGGAATTTCTTGGATATTTTGTCGGGAGTTGTTGAAGAAATTGTCAAAGGAAGATGTGCAAAATTTGGCTATTCCTACACTTGATTTATGCGCTATAGGGACGATATCTGATCAAATGCCCTTGCTTAGCGCTAATAGATCTTTTGCAAAGTATGGAATTAAACAAATTAATTTGACAAAAAGAATTGGTCTTAAGGCTCTTGTTGAAACAGCTGGATTGCAAATGGGAAAAATTGGGGTTTATGAAATTAATTTTCAGATAGCTCCTCGAATAAATGCAACCGGCAGACTTGATTCGGCAATTGATTCTTTGAGGCTTTTGTGCGTTAAAAATCAAAAAAGAGCTTGCGAATTGGCAGAATCTCTTAACAAGACTAATATAGAAAGACAAAAGATATTGGATGAAGTTTTGTCATTGGCAAGAAAAGAGGTAGAAAAGCAAGTTTGGCAGGGAGTGATAGTTGTCGCTCACGAGACTTTCCATGAAGGAGTGATAGGGCTTGCTGCCTCCAAGATTGTTGAACAATATTATTTGCCCGCAATTGTGATTTCAAAAGGCGAATCGGTATCAAAAGCATCGGCAAGATCAATCTCAGGCTTTAATATCATAGAGTCAATAAGGCAACACTCAAAATTGATATTAAATGGAGGCGGTCATCCAATGGCGGCTGGTTTTTCCATAGAAACTGCCAAGATAGAACAATTTACCCAACAAATATTAAAATCTTCTTCCACTACAATTACTGATGAGGTAAAAACCAGAAAGCTTAAAATTGATTTAAGTTTAGGTCTTGATCAAATCACCACTTCCCTTTATGAGAAGTTACAACTTTTTGAACCAGTAGGTGTTGCCAATCCTAATCCGGTTTTTATGACAGGAAGTTTAACAGTGAAAGATCTGAAAGTTGTTGGCAACGATGGCAAGCATATCAAATTGGTTTTATCAGATGCTAATAATTTGTTGATTAGCGCGATTGGGTTTAACATGGTTGATTTTAATATTAAAATTGGCGATGTGGTTGACGTTGCGTATACAATTGAGTTAAATGCATGGAATGGTCAAGAAACTTTGGAATTAAAATTAAAGGATTTAAAAAAACATGGTTGATTTAGAAAACAAGTTTAATCAATTAAAGAACAAACTATTTGATCGGAATTTTAGCAAAGAGGATATTTTGTTGTTAGAAAAAGCTTGGGAATTTGCAAAATTGGCTCACACCGGGCAAAAAAGAGATTCCGGGGAATGGTTTTTGGCGCATCCGCTTAATACTGCTATTTATCTTGCTGATTGGAAAATGGACATAACTTCAATTGTTTCTGGCATATTGCACGACACTATTGATTGGGGTGGGGCCAAAAGCGAGGATTTAGTACAAGAATTTGGACACGAAATAGCAAATTTAGTGCAAAGTGTTTCTCGTGTGTCAAAGGCTAAGGTGAGGGGAAATGACAATGAGATTTTTGTCGAAAATTTACGAAAAATGATCCTTGCAATGGCTAAAGATTTGCGCGTTGTTGTCATAAGAATGGCTGAGAGACTTGATAATCTTGCCACTTTGTACGCGCTTCCCGTTGACAGGCAAGTAAGATTTGCAAAAGAAACTATAGAAATTTTTGCTCCGCTTGCTGAGAGGCTTGGAATGGGTGAGATAAAAGGGAAATTAGAGGATATGGCGTTTCCTTATTTATACAAAAGTGAATATGAAAGAGTGCTTAAAGAATCCAAGCCTTATTATTCCAATGCCGAACAGCACATCAAGAAAATTAGGCATACTCTTTTGAGAAGATTGGTAGAAAATGGCATACAAGCAGAAGTGCATGCGCGCAAAAAACATTTGTACTCTTTATGGAAAAAACTAAATAGGCCAAATATAAATTGGGATTTTGAGAAAATTCATGATATTGTGGCTCTTAGGATCTTGGTAAACACGGTTGCCGATTGCTATGCCGCTTTGGGTATTGTGCATCATACTTATAGGCCCATTCCTGATATTGGTATATCTGATTTTATTGCCCAACCAAAGCCCAATGGTTATAGATCAATACACACTAAAGTTTTAGGTCCTCAGGGCAGGTTTGTTGAGATACAAATTAGAACGTTTGAAATGCATGAGCAGGCAGAGTACGGTGCAGCTTCTCACTGGGCGTATTCTGAAGCAAAGTCTAAAGGAGCAAGCGATGAACGTTTGGAGAAAGGTTTGATAAAAGTTGATGAGAACAAATTGCGATGGGTTAAACAATTGGCAAAGTGGCAGGAAGAAATTTCTGATTCTGAAGAATTTCTAAAGGCTGTTAAGTTTGATGCCTTAAGTGACAGGATCTTTGTCTTTTCGCCAAAAGGAGATGTCTATGATTTGCCTGTTGGCGCAACGCCTGTTGATTTTGCATATGCTGTGCATACGGACTTGGGTGATTACATAAAAGTTGCAAAAGTTAATAACAAAATAGTTCCGCTTAATTACAAACTTTCAAATAGCGATGTAGTTGAAATAATAAAGCACAAAAATCCAGTCAAACCCAATAACGATTGGTTAAGTTTTGTAGTTACCACAACAGCAAGACGCCAGATTCAAAAAAGGTTGAGGAAGATAGATAGTTCTTAACAATTAGTTATTTAACTTACAATTTTCCTAACAAGAATGCTTTTAGAATATCTTCTAAGTTAATAAGTTAATTTGTTGAGCTAAATTGTCTGAATAAAATTTTTTTGAGTGTTGGTTACAAATTGAGCTAAAATTCTTCTTATCTTTTTTCTTAGATCGGGTGAGTATTGACCTTGTGTAGAATTATTTTCATAAAAGGAAGCGAAATTTGCAATAAACAACTCTGTAAGCAGTTTGCTTGCGAGTGGATCTGAAATCTGTCTGAAACCTATATTTGCTTGCCAAACAAGATTGTGATAGTTTCCGTTTCTTTGGCAAAAAAACGTGCTTTCTCAAGTTTTTGCATGAGCAAATCTACTTCATCAGAAAATCCGTGACACATTTTGCATAGATATCTCTTTTTTTTGGGCAGATTACTAATGGGTTGTATTTAGTATGTTTGCGATTGCTTGGGCAAATTTAGTTGAATCGGGATCATTGCAACTAAAATTTAACAGCTTGTGCTCTTTTTTGGTCCATTCAGCTAAAAGATATTTAGTTTGAGCGTTTGGATTTATTTGTTTTTCTATTTCATTTGGCAAGTGAAGTTCAAAGGTAAAGAAACGAACTGGCCTGACTCCAAGAAATATTGCCACATGACTTGCTTCAGTTGTATTTTTAGGTTTTGGCAATTTGATAACCAATAAAGGGGCTTTATTTGCTCCTATTGGGACCATAAAAGAGGAAAAATCATCCTCTTCTATTAATACATCTGTTTCAGATAGATTATAGTTTTTTAAAGTTTCAAAAGTCTGTCTTAATGTTTTTTTTAAAATCGCATCTCCTAACCTGACAACAGAATCAAAAAAAGCGAAATAATCTTGCACAATGTCCCGTAGATATTGATGAGTAAAATAATACGACAAAGTTGGCTTATCATTCATTTTTATTTTTAGACTAAGACTAAGTAAGTAAGTAAAATAATTAACTGGTTTAATCTAAACATTCAGTGATTGTTTGTCAATGAGCAAGCTTATGTATACTTTGTCAAAATTCTAGTTTTTTCCAGTCGCTCCAATCTTTTTGTTCACACTTGTTCCAATCATACACTGGTTTTTGATTTATCCTCCAACCATCGCTTTTCTCAATCTCAATCACAATCCCACCGAAAAGTTTTTGACCATTGTCATTTTGTTTCTTGATGTATTTCTGCAATTTTTCTGCTTTGGCCTTTTCTTGTTTGGAGTATTTTTCAAGAAAGTCTATCATTTCATCGTCTAGCATTAAGTTAAATCTATTTTTCAAAGTTTTCTTTTCGGCGTCTCTCAGAAAATCTTTGATTGCCTTCTCCAACTTTTTTGTCATTTATTGAATACCGTCTTGAGGACAATAACCTGTTAGGTTTGCCAACCAACACTCCATGCGGCTTATTTTGGTGAAGCACTAAAACTGGTTTTAGATACCCTAATGCAATAGTCATGTAATGTCCAGTTCCAATACTAGGCGCAATTCCTTCAATAATAACGACATCGGATTCCTTAATTTGCTTAGTCAATCTTTGAAAATCTTGCTGGTGCTCTTTTCTGGTATACTTATCTGTGTCGTGATAATCGCGTTTAAGCATATGATCGGCAAATACTGTGTGACCACTATCTTTGCAAATCTTAACAATTAAAAGGTATGCCTCTTCATAATGTTCTTTGGCAAAGATTGAGGAATGAAAAAATATTTTCATATTATTTATTATTGGATATTGGAGCTATTTATTATCTCTGTTAGAGAAGGTTTAGAAAATCAAGACCGAGGTATCCCACTTCAACATCGGTCATCTTGCCGGTACGCAAAAGCTTTCTGAAATCTTTCAGAGATAGCATTTCAATTTCTACAAATTCATGCTCGCCCGCTTGATGGTCACTGGCTTTCTCGCAATCAGTTGCAACAAAGCAGTACCTGTTCATTGTAGAGTAAGCGTCATCAAAACAAGTAGTGACAAGTTTAACTTTGCCTTTATATCCTGTTCCTTAAAGTAATTCACGCTCCATTGTCTTTTCAGGTTCCTCGTTGGGATCAACATAGCCACCAGGTAGTTCAAGGAGAACTTCTTTTGGCCCAGGTCGATACTGCTTTACAAGAATTACTTTTCTGTCTTTTGTTATTGCCAAAATCCCAGCTGCCGGACCTTCTCTTTTGATATAAAAGTCGGTTTCTTTCCCATCAGGAAGTTTAAAAGTTACTTTTTCAATCTGACGACTGTATTTTTGACAAGCTATTTCTCTTGAGAGCTATTGCCATTTTTGCACTTTTGTCATTTGAGTTATTATAGTTTACCTAGACTATTCAGACAAGCTAATAAATACGCATGATCAATATTCCGAGTAGCTAACCAGCCTTTTTTGTGAATAATATTTGCTCCTCTGAATGGAAGCTCAGCGCCACATAATGAACTTATTCTTCCGCCAAACTCCTGGATAAGCAATACCCCTGCGGCGTAGTCCCATAAAGCAGCGGATTGCCCGTCTTGAGGAAAGTAAACAGCCGATTAAAACTCCCCACGAATTAATGCGCATATTTTGGGTGTTACAGCAGAGACTTCTACAGTGACCAATCCAGTTCTTCTTATAGATTCAACAAATTTTGGTTCTTTGATTTGTCGCGGGCTTACAGCACCAGCCATCAGCCAATTATAACTTTAGACAGGAGTGTTGATAATAAAGTTGTTCTTGAGTTGGAGGAGTCAGATTTAACCAATGTTGTATGTGGATCATATCTGAGGGAAAATATATCTGAACGGTATCAATTATTAAAAAAATATTTAAATGTCAAAACCAAATAATTATATACGAACGGCTGTTATTGATGTGGGAACTTTAAAGAGCAAATTTAAAGTTTGGGAATTTGATAAAAATTATTCATCAAAAACTCTTGCTAGAGAAAAGGAACTAACGGTACTAGGAAGAGATCTTGATAAAACCGATGGCTTAATAATACGTAAAGCTATAGATACTACTTGATGAGTTGGGTGTTCATAATTATAAGGCTGTAACGACTGAAGCTATAAGAAAGGCCAAAAATGCAAAAGAGGTACTTAAAGAAATAAAAGACAAGACTGGAGTATCGCTCGAGATGTTAAGCCATGATGATTAAGCACGAATCTATTTCAACTCGGTTTCGAAGGATTTTCCAAAGAAAACAATTGCTGTATCTGATATCGGTGGCGGCAGTGTACAGGTAGTTATTGGCAAGGACAATAATATATATGAAACTCATCTTTTCAAAATAAGTACCTACTTTATGCAAGAGACCTTGTACAAAACTCATCACCCAACCAAAAAAGAGTTGGCGAATGCGAAAAAATATGTAAAAAGTGAAATGAAATCCTTAGCTAAGACTAAACAAAAACCAGAACTGCTGGTTTATGGAACAACTAACATTATTGACTTTTTAAAAGCAATGAACGTGAAACTTGATGAAAATAATGGTGCTTTTGATCACCCATTTCGGACTCAAATTAAAAGGCTATACCCTGTGTACGAAAGAATAATTGCCCTACCCTATGAAGAGCGAATGTCAATGTTTCCAGCCGAACCCTATTATATGTGGTCTGCTGAAAATGCTTTGATTGATATTTTTCAAATTAGCAAATTTCTTGGCACAGATATAGTAGTTCCAAGTAACAATAACATTTCCTCCGGCATTTTGTATGAGTTAGCAAAGGAGGTCAGAAATGAATAAAAAATATGTGGTAATTACAGGAGTTAGCTCAGGGATAGGTAAAGCGTTTGTTGAAAAGGCCTTAGATAGTAATAAGTATATTGTTTTATGAATGGGAAGAAAAAATGTTGCCGATTTTAAACATAAGGATTATTTCTTTACAGAAACAGATTTGTTGGATATTGCCTCTATAAAACGTTCATTTGTAAAATTAAGAAAAAGACTGAAAAAGGTTGACGTATTGATTAACAATGCTGGTTTTGCTTTCAGGAGTACCGTTGAAGATCTTTCCGCTTATATGCCCTTCTGGTTCGAATCCGAAGAAAAAGAACCACAGGTTCAATATTTAGAATAATTGTTAAACATATAAAGAAATAAAAATCAACTGATTTTGTAGATGCAAAGTGCCAATTTCAAGGATAATTCTCCAAACACTGAGGGTAAAGTACGAATGTCTGAGTAATAAAATTTACTTTTGAATGAAGACATGTGTTTTTGTGTGCACCAAGGTCATCTTGTTAAAATCGTGGCTGATCCTTTACAAAAAATGTTGAATTTCAATGTACTAGCTCGGCCTTTAGCCTCGTTTACTCCGACGTTGTTCCTCCACTATTTTTTGCGCGTGTGATTTTTGCTCGGCTTCGTAGAGTGCAGGGTGTTTACAAAAATTTTACAATTTGATAAGATTTCAGCATAGAATCAATAATTAACGTCATTATACTATGTCAGACCAATTTGAAAAAAGACCGCCAATCAATTTTGAAAAAGTAAATCCCACTCATGAAGAAAAACCGCGTCCAAAAATCTGGGGTGAAGTAAGTGACCCAGAAAAACATGACCCCAAAAAATTTCGGTATTTGGTTCACGCCTTCAATCCTTTTGCAACGGCTTCGCAACCATTATTTGCAATTTCCGCAGAATCATCCGGCGCATATAAAGTTGATAAATCATAAGGTGATCAATCTATAAATCTTTTTGATCAGCCAGAAAGATTAAGTATTAAGGTTTATCTAAGGATGTCTCTTATAGATCAAGCACATACGAAAACTTGGGGACAAGGAGGAATTATCGTTGAAGCTCCAGAGGGCAATATCGTTATCACTTCCCCAACTGACATGGGGTCGCATAGTTCAAGCAAAGAATTTTTGAGACGACAGGCACAAGGTTGATTACTGCTTTCTGGCGATCAATTACTTAAATTAACTTCTAGTGGAACCTATAACGAGGTTGTGGCTTTTGGAAAATCTGAAAGCGGAGAGACGCTGCAATTAAGAGGTTTCTTTGTCAAAGTGGACAAGCGTGGTGAGCCAATCGATCAGGTAATTACAGAAAAAATGAAACAACATGCTAGACGATTAAATTTGCCTCTTGTTGAAATACAAGTTCAAGGTCCTTATGAGCAAGAAATGTTTGAGATCGCAGAAAATAGTGTTTGGGCGCATTATAGAGGCAATCGATATAATTTAGGTAGCGGTAACCCTGAATTTGCTTTCAGAGCATACGACGATAAGCTTGGTACTTTTTTCCCTTCTCCTCAAGAAATTGAAGATGTGATTGCACATTTTGTTCAGAGTGGCAATTTAGGTCCGTCGCAAGCTCAACAAATTAGGGAAAGGTATAAAATTGCCGACTCTCAAAGAAAATCTCCAAAAGTTGAGTATGATCCGCAAACAAATGAAATAAGCCGAGTAACTATCAAAGATGGTTATGGTAAAGATATGATTGAATATTGGTTAAGCCCGTCGGGACATTGCTGGAGAGTTAATATGGAGGAATACAAAAAAGCTCTCAGAGAAAGGTTCTTAAATCCACAAAGAGTAATAACTGATGCTTATGAACACTTTAGATACCAAACTCCACTCTCCAGCAGTGAAGTATTATTATCAATATTAGAAAGCAGAAGAGAAACTGTGGAGCCGTAAAAATATGAAAAATTAATAAGGTTTTTTAGTAGTGTGAAAGATAAAATTGATCAGGTATACAATCAACGGCAGACTTCCAGACGAAGAAATAGGTTTAGTCTTTAAAATTTTTGCGTTTTTTCTTCCTTATTTTTAGGTGGTTGGTAGCAAGTTTCAAAAAAGTTGGATTTGATGCCCTTGCCATGACAACAGGAGCGGCAAGCGCCACCTCCCAAACTCTTTCAAATTCATATTGGCTGCGGGATAGGGATTCGAACCCCAATAAACAGATCCAGAGTCTGTTGTCCTACCATTAGACGATCCCGCAATATTTTTCGGATTAAGATTTATTGACAATTTCCAACTTTTTGCCTGCTCAAAAGCGTTTGGAATACAAAATGTGTGTTTTTTATTTTTAAAATCTAATTTGATAAAGAATTTAACTGCCTTTTATTTTACTCAAGCCCAAGTCTAAAGTCTAATTTGTCAAGACTTTTTCTTGCTTTATACTAAAATCCGGGGAAGTAATCTGTTTTTATTTGTTTATCTGGTATGCCGATTTTGGCAAGCAGATTTTTATAAGAATCAACCATCGCGTTTGGACCTGATAAGTAATATATTTGCTCTTTATGGTTTTTTACATGTTTTTTGATTATTTCTTCGTTTAAGTATCCTACTTCTCCTTTCCAGTTTTTTGGAACCAAATTTTTGTTTGTAAGCAAGTAAATAGTTTTCAATCCTAATTTTTTGTTTGCTTGGTCTAGCACATCTTTGTATGCGATGTCGTTTTTTGTATTGTTTGCGTAAAAAAGAGTAATGGGTCTTTTTTCTTTGGTGTCGGTAAGATATCTGATCATGCTTATAAAAGGCGTGATTCCTATCCCGCCCGCGATGAAAACTAGAGGTTTATTGGTGTCTTTTGGCATTACAAAGTCGCCGCCTAAATTTCCTGCCAATACTTTGTCGTCGGCTCTTAAATTAAAAATTGTATCTTTGAAGCTACTTCCTTTCGCATCCGCAAACTTTATTCCAAATCTTACTTTTGTGTCGGTTGGCGATGATGCAATAGTAAAGTACCTTCTATTTCCTCTTGTGTCGTTTGTGGTCGTATTAAGAGTTAGTTCCAGATATTGTCCGGGCAAAAATGTCAATTTTTTGTCTGGCTCAAAAACAAATTCGTAAGTGTTTCTGGCTATTTTTAGCTTTGTTTTAAAAGCAAGAATAGTTTTTTGTTTTGGACTTATCAAACACGAAAATACATTGCCAATTACTATTGCAAGCTCGGGAGATGAAAAAATTGGGCCAAAAGAAAATTGAAAGCTAAACAAAAATCCAACTACCGCTCCATATATTTTTCTTTGTAAATTTGTTGCAGGCATTGTCGAAGGTTCTGTAAGCATTATTGTTCCCAGAAAGATTGTTGGCCATGAAATAACTACCTCATAAATTGATTTCACAATATCAATATTGTTTTTCAGGCTAAATACACTGATTGTCACAAGCGTTGTTATAAAAAAAGCAAAGACCATGCCGGATTGTCTTATCTTTCTAACCACTAAAAATCCCAATATGGCAACAGGTATTGCAAGATTTGCACTTCCTACCCACCATATAGAATTTCCGAAGCCAAAAATGCCAATTATCAAAAGAGCCAATGCTACTGGATTGAATATATGACTGTTTTTTAGTTTGAAAATATATTTTGAGAAGATAGCAATTGCGCTTGCGATGATTGTTATTAAAATATCGCTTTGATAATTATCTGGCGGAGCAATAATCAAAAAAAGTATTAACGCGCTTATAAGCCATGAATCATTGTTTGTGGGAAGATTAGAAATTTTTTGACAAATTTTGTTTGAAATATAGCATGTTATGATTATTACTGACAAAGAAACAATAAGAGAAATTGCGTTAAAAGGGAGTATCCCTAAAAATCCGTATGCTATTGATAATAAGGCAATCGCACAAAGCGCGTAAACAGTGATTTTATACATTGTGATGCTATTTAGATATGTGTCGATTTTTTGTATCATGTTTTAATTTTTTAAAAATAATTCAGCTTCAAAACCGCTTGATTTTTCAAAGCTAAAATCTTTTTTTAAGATGAGATAATCAAAATTGTAAGCATTTTGCAATATAGATTTATCTACCAAAAATAGGCAAGTTGACATTGCGTCGGCTATTAAAGCGCTTTGCGCTATTGTCCATGTGGCAATAATATCGGTAGGGGAACTTAATGTTTGAGGATTGATAATATGATGAAATTTGTCCCATCGTCGCCTGTTGCCCGACGACGCGCAAATGCTTGCGTTATTAAGATAAATAATTCCAATTACTTCAGATAAATTTTTGGGATTTTCCAATCCTATTTGCATTTTCCCTGTGGGGTGGTTGTTTACGTATATATCCCCTCCCGCGTCAATGCAAAAAGAGTTGATTTGGTTGTCTTTCAGCAAATTTTTTATTATATCAATCAAGTACCCCTTGCCAGCCGCTCCGAAGTCTATGACAACATTTTGTTTTATTTGAATATATGGATAGTTGTATTCAATCGCGTTTTTCCATGTTGGCGGATGGTGAAGCGAGATTTTGGGAATAAGAGAGTAGTTGGAGTCATATCCTGATTCTTCCATGAAACTTCCTATTAACGGAGTGAAAATTCCGTTTGTAATTTTGTATAAGTTTTGATATAAGTCAAAGATAGTTTTTGCGTCTTTAGGCAATTTTGACTTTTGTCTTAATCGGGATATTTTTCTCAACCAAGAATCGTCTCTAAATCTTGAGTATTTTTTTTCAAAATTGTCAGCTTCACTTTTTACCAAATCAGAAATTTTGGCTTTAATTTTTTTCGATACAGGATCGTAAATATCAATTTGCCAAACAGTCCCCGTTGCTTCAAATGTAAAGTTGTTGATATCCATCTTTAGTTACGATTTAGCTTCCGCTTTTATTTTTGCGATAGCTTCGTTAAAGCCTTTTGGGGTTAGCGATGAACCGGCAACTTTGGTTAGATTAAGATCGTCAATTTTCTTGCCGATAACAAATTGTTTGTAGTTCTTGGCAAATTCCTGCTGAAATCTTCTTGATGGCGGATCGTTGGCTCTGATTTCTACTGATGAATCTATTATTATCCCTTTTTCTAATTTTATTCTTAGACCTATTTCACTTTGCCCGCCGGGAGTTGTGTATTGTCCTAACGCCTCATAATCCCCATCTTTGTATGTGTTGACAACTGTATCAACTGTATCAGATGATTTTTCGTTTGTTATTTCAATTGCAGGTGATGTATTTGTCGTGTGAGTGGCAGGTTTTTGCTGACTTAAATATACTCCAATTGCAATTGCGGCAATTACAAAAACAACCGCCATTGGCAAGAAATTGCTGTTTTTTTGATCTGGTTTTGATTCTGGTTCACTATGGTTTTCTTCCATAAAACTTTCACCTCCTTGTTGATAAAAATGGTGATTGTAGAAATTAAATTAGTCAAGCAGTTAGTCTCTATTTAGATTCGTTTTGCGTATTAGTTTGGCTATCATTACTATCTGTCTTATTTCTCCATCAGCTCCTTCAAAAACAGTTGCTCCTGTAGCTTTTTGGTATTCTGATAGCAGTTGAGAAAGCATTTCGTTTGCTTCATTTTGTTCCTCTTTTATTTTTTCCATCTTTTGATTTAGAGCTTTGCCGTTTGGCGAGGACATTAACTCTTTTTTCCTTTTGCTTTTTTCTTTTGTTGATTCTTTGGCTTTTACAGAAAGTTCAGCGTATAAAGGATCGTTTGAAAGATATGAATCAATCATCTCTTTTACAGGTTGGATTTCCTGCTTAAGATTTTCAATTCTTGAAAGATATATATTTATCTGAGATTGAAGGTTTTGAAGGTAATCAAATTGACTAGAAGCACTTTTTGTGTCTACAACTTGGTTTATTTGTGTTGAATTATCTTCACTTGAATAAGAATTGATTTGAGGGTCTTGTGTATTTGCAGTTTCTGCAAGATCTTGGTTTGTTGTTTTTGTTTGGTCATCCATAGTTTAACATTAAGCCATAAAAAACATTAAATATCAACAGATATTTAAAAGAAATGTCTATGTTGATTGTCCGCGCAAAAAAATTGAGATTTTTAGAGTCAATGACAGGATTGATGTTTGGTTTTCAGAAACCGCCTGTTTATTTTGAATCAAGAATCGGAATACATACATTTTGGGTTTTTTATCCTATAGATGTTATCATACTAAACAGGCAGGGAATTGTAGTTAAATTGATTGAGTCGCTTAAACCTAATCAAATTCTTTTTTTGGGATTTAAATCATTTGTAGCGCTTGAGTGTAAGAGTTGTTTTATAAAAGACAATAAACTAAAAGTGGGGGACAAAGTGATTTTTGTTTGAGCAAGATTTTATATGGAGATGACTAATCAAAAACCAGATAAATTTAGGGCTGTTTGGGTTTCGCATTCCTCAATTGCGGATTTTTTAAGGTGCCCGAGGACTTATTATTTGCGAAATGTTTATAAAGATCCAAAAACTAATCATAAAATAACAGTTATGTCTCCACCTCTTGCACTAGGGCAAGCTGTTCATGAAGTTATAGAATCATTATCTTATTTACCCGCGCAAGAAAGAATGCTTATTAAATTGTCAAAAAGGTTTGAAACAGCATGGCAAAAAGTTTCTGGCGAGATGGGTGGATTTAAAGATAAAAAAGAAGAAATCGAGTACAAAAATCGTGGTTTGGTAATGCTAGATAGAATACAAAAAAATCCCGGACCAATTCTTAGAAAGGCTGTTAAAATAAGAGCTGATGGCGGATTGCCTTATTTTTGGTTGTCTGAAGAAGAAAATATAATTTTGTGTGGGAAAATTGATTGGCTTGAATATTTGCCTGATGATAGTGTGCATATAATTGATTTTAAAACAGGTAAAAATGACGAAGAAGCTGAATCTTTGCAATTGCTGATTTATTTGCTTTTAGCGGTTAATACTCAAAGAAGGTTGGTTTCAAAGGCAAGCTATTGGTATTTAGATAGAGATAATTCTATAATTGAGAAAGTTTTGCCGGAATTATCTTTGGCAAAAGAACAGGTTTTGAAAGTTGCGCGAAGAATAAAACTCGCTCGTCAAATGGATCATTTTAAATGTCCAAAAGAAGGATGTTTTGCTTGTCGGCCGCTTGAGAAGGTCCTAAAAGGCGAAGGTAAGAAAGTTGGTGTAAGTGAGTATAATCAAGATATTTATGTCGTTTGATGCTGGTTTGTCCAAATTCACAGACTTTTGATAAAATAACCGCTATTGATTAAGTAAATAACCCAATATTTAATTTCTTGTGATTTGTTTATGCGAATTATAAATGTTGCTGTTATTGCCCATGTTGATCACGGCAAAACGACACTTGTTGACGCTATCTTAAAACAGACTGACACTTTTCGTAGCAATCAAGCCGAGATGCAACAAACCACTATTTTAGATAGAAACGAGCTTGAGAGAGAGCGGGGGATTACAATTATTGCTAAAAACTGTGCAGTTATGTACAAAGGTGTAAAAATCAATATTATTGACACTCCGGGTCATGCAGACTTTTCAGGAGAAGTTGAAAGAACTTTAGGAATGGCCGATGGCGCTATTTTGATAGTTGACGCTCAGGAAGGCCCAATGCCTCAAACCAGATTCGTGCTTAAAAAAGCCATATCTTCGGGATTAAAGATAATTGTGGTTATCAACAAAATTGATAAACAATTTGCGAAACCGCAAGAGGCGCTTAGGAATGTTGAATCTCTTTTCTTGGAACTTGCCAATGATGAATCATATCTTGATTTTCCTGTGTTATATGCGATAGGGAAACGGGGAGTTGTTTTTAATCAAATTCCAACCAATCTAGAACAGGAAGGCAATGTTTATCCTTTGTTGGATGCGATTTTGGACAATGTGCCTTACGTTTCTGAAAAAACAGGTGTTTTTAAGATGGTT
Source organism: Patescibacteria group bacterium (assembly GCA_025057695.1). Taxonomy (GTDB): domain Bacteria; phylum Patescibacteriota; class Microgenomatia; order UBA8517; family UBA8517; genus JANWVB01. The sequence goes on along the minus strand of JANWVB010000001.1, from coordinate 7,989 downwards.
GTCACCTCTTTGGATTATGATGCCTATTTGGGCAGGCTTGTAATTGGAAGAGTATATCAAGGGAAAATTCAAAAAGGAATGAAGATAATTAATACTAAGTTTGCAAATTCAATTTCAAAAGTTGAAAACCTTTTTGTTTATCAAGGATTAGACAAAGTGGAGGCTGAAGAAGCGCAAACAGGTGAAATAGTTTGTTTCTCTGGCGTGGGGCAAGTTTCAATTGGTGATACTGTTTCAGATCCTTCAGATTGTGTTTCTCTGCCCGGTGTCAGTGTTGGCGAGCCAACGCTTCATATGACTATTGGTCCCAATACTTCTCCTTTTTCAGGTAAAGAAGGGAAATATACAACCAGTAGACAACTTGAAGAAAGACTGGAAAAAGAATTGGAAAGCAATTTAAGTTTGCGTCTTGAAAAACTTGGGAATGGAAAATTTGTGATTTCAGGGCGTGGCGAGCTTCATTTATCTGTTTTGCTTGAGACTTTAAGACGCGAAGGTTATGAGATGGAAGTGGGTAAACCTGAAGTAATAGTTAAACAAATTGATGGTGTTTTAAAAGAGCCTGTGGAGGAGGTTCTGATAATTGTTCCTAGCGAATTTGTGGGTGTTGTGTCTGAAGAGTTGGGAAGAAGATACGCATCGCTTGTCAATATGCAGACTATAAATGAATATGAGACAGAATTTGTTTATAAAGCGCCAACAAGAGTTTTGATTGGTTTAAAAAGCGCGCTTTTGACAGCGACAAAAGGCACAGTGGTTTATTCATCCACGTTAATGGGGTATGAACCTTTAGGCAAAACACTTCCCAGATTAAGAAAGGGTGTTCTGATTGCTGATCGCGCCGGAGAAGCTTTGGCTTACGGTCTTGAAAACGCTCAGGAAAGAGGTGTTACCTTTATAAATCCAGGAGAGCAAGTTTATGAAGGAATGATAATAGGTAGTAATGCCAAGGATGAGGATATTTTAATTAATGTAACAAAAGGCAAAAAGCTTACTAATATGAGATCCAAATCTTCTGATGGTATTATACAACTAACACCAGCGACTAAGTTTTCTTTGGAGCAATGTTTGGATTTTCTAGAAAGTGATGAACTTTTGGAAATTACTCCATTATCTTTAAGATTGAGGAAAAAATATCTTACAGAAGCTGAGAGAAGGAAAATGCAAAGGCAGATTGAACAATAAACCTGGTTCTTTGAAACAATGGCTTTTATATTTAAGTTCTTTGCCAAGCTGGTATTTTCAGGTTGATTTGATTATTTTAATTACCCATTGCGATTTATCTTTGATTTACAAAAACAAACTTTAATAAATTAAAAGCAGTTTTTTATAAACTTTGTTAAATTTAATTCTGTTTTGACAAAATTGTTTTATTTGGAAAGATTTAGTTCTTAAATTGTCTTTTTGTTTGTCTTAAACTGTAAGTAATAAATTTGTTTGAAATTTTTTAATTCTGCTTGTTCGCATTGTCTAAGTTATGCAATGGATTAAAAATGTATTTTTGTTTTTGCTCTTTGGAGTTGGTATTTTTATTTGTGTTATTGGTGCTGTTTTAATTATTCATGCAACTAGTAATTATTCTTATGTCAAAACATTTGAGGAGGAGATTCTAATTAAATCTCAAGCCAAAGATGTTTATAATTTTATTTTGGATCCTCAAAAGGTTCAAGAATGGTGGAGTGGAACAAGAGAAGTTATTTTACTTACTCAAGGTGAACCGGGTAAAAATACCAAATATTTTCTTGTTACTAATCAGGGAGATGTGTCTTTCAGTGTCAGAAGTTTATCTAAAGATAAAAGTATCGAACTTAGTTATGAGTTCAAAGATAATCAAAATATTGGCAACACACAATTTACCCTAATTGAACAGAATAAAAACACGACACTTAGAGTGAAAACTTCAATAAGATTTATTCGACAAAATGAAAGGTTTTGGTCCCCGGTGACAACTTATAATTTGCGTAAAAAAACTAAAAAAGATTTAGAAAAACTTAAAATTTTAATAGAAAAATAAAGATTTACTTTCTTTTGAAAAATCTATTAAGCTGGTTTAATGTGATTTCAATTTTGACTGGTCTTCCGTGTGGGCATGTGTATAAGAAGTCTTCTTCTTCAAGTTGATTAATCAAGTTTAATCTTTCATCTGATGATAATGTTTGTCCAGCTTTTATAGCGCTTTTGCAAGCTATGTATGACAACATTTTGTAACTTTTGCTATCTATTTTGCTTACTTTTTTTGATTGAATCAGTTTTTCTATTATTTCTCTTATTATTTCTAAATGGTTACGGTCATGCAGTATCTTGGGGACATGAGTTAAGATTGGGTAGTTGTTGCCAAATTCTTCAATTTTGTAACCAATCTTGTTAAAAATTTCTTTGTTGTCCCAGAAAATTTCAATTTCTCCTTTGGGTAGTTTTAACAAAATTGGCGATTCTAATTCTAAAGCATTTTTAGGTGATATTTTTTCTAAAAAGGATTTTTTAAATTTCTTAAAAAGTATTGCTTCATGTACTGCATGTTGATCAAAAAAGGCTACTCCCGATTGAGTTTCTTTTACTAAATATATCTTTTTTATTTGTAATATTTCATTGCTTTCTGAAGCGCTATCTTCATGAAGTTCATTTTTGAGTATGTTGCCTGCATAGCTATTAACTACTGATTTTTTCCAGCTAATATTACCGAATGTTAAATTGTTCTTGCTTAGGGTATTTAAAATGGCTTTTAATGTCTCAGAATATATTTGCTCGGGAATTCTAAATCGCACATCTTCTTTTCTGGGGTGTATGTTCACATCGACTAACCCTGTATGCATGTTAATTTTCAGAATTGCCATTGGGTACATTGTATGCTCGAGTAAATTTTCATAACCTTCTTTTATTGCGGAATTGATAAGAGAATTGTATATTCTTCGATTGTTTAAATAGGTGAAGATTTTGTTTGTTGTTGTGAAAGATATTTGTGGATGTGCCAAAAAGCCTTCTATGGATAAATAACTGCCTTTGTAATTTATATGCAAAAGGTTTTGTAAGATTTCTTGGCCAAATACATTTTCAATTTTTTCTTCTATAGTTTGTTTTTTGAGTATTTCATAAATTAGTTTGCTGTCGCTTCTCAAAGTAAAGCCAATGTTTTGCGTGCCTAGCACAAAATCAATAAAAGTGTCGATTATATGTTTTAGTTCTGTCTTTTTTGAACTAAGAAATTTTTTTCTTGTTGGCACATTATCAAATAGTTGTCTCACATCTACTTTTGTTCCTTCTTTCAACGCTATTGGTTCTATATTTATATCTTCGCAAATTTTTACTAGTCTATGTCCGAATTTGTCTTTCTCTCTTTTTGATTCTATTGATAGATTAGAAACATTAGCTATACTTGTTAAAGCTTCACCCCTAAATCCAAGTGTTTTTATATTTGTTAGATCTTCCAGTTTGTGTATTTTGCTTGTGGCATGTGGTTTGATAGATAAAAGCAAGTCTTCTTTGCTCATGCCAATTCCATTATCGACAACTCTTATTAAAGCAAGTCCGCTATCTTCAATTTCAACATCTATTTGTGTGGACAAAGCGTCTATTGAATTCTCAATTAATTCTTTTATTACATATGAAGGCCTTTCGATAACTTCTCCGGCCGCAATTCTTGACACTACTGATTCTGGCAATATTTTAATCTTTGGCATACTTCTCTTTTATTTGAGCAAGAAAATTTAAGGCTTCAATTGGTGTTAGTTGATTGATATTAATGTTTCTAATTAAATTGATAATTTCTTCATTTGTTGATTTTTTACTTTTAAGATTGATTTGATCTTTTGCTTTTTTATCTTCTTGTTTATTTTTTTCGAGAGATCCCAAATTTTTTTGAGCATTTATTATGACACTTTCTGGTACTCCTGCAAGCTTGGCTACCGCTATTCCAAAACTGTGAGAGGCGCCACCCGGTTTTAGTTTATATAAAAAAACTGGCAGATTTTCGTTTTCAATAACCTCCATGTGGTAATTGCTTACTTTGTTAGGATAAATCTCTTCCAATTTCTGAAGTTCATGATAATGAGTTGCAAATAAAGTTTTTGGAGTTGGAGTAAAATTTTTGATTAAATACTCGGCAATTGATTGAGCTATGCTTATTCCGTCATATGTGCTTGTGCCTCTTCCTATCTCATCCATTACAATTAAGCTTTGACTGGTAGCGTTGTTTAGAATAAAAGCTGTTTCTACCATTTCAACCATGAAAGTTGATAGCCCATCAGCAATCATATCTGACGCTCCGGATCTAACAAATATTTTGTCGACAATACTTACTCTTGCTTTTGATGCAGGTACAAAACATCCTATATGGGCAAGAAGGACAATAATAGCAATTTGGCGAATAAAAACTGATTTTCCTGCCATGTTTGGTCCAGTGATTATTATTAATGGTTGTTTGATGTTATCCATAGTTATGGAATTTGGTATAAATGCTTTTTGAGGAAGCGAGTTTTCAACTACTGGATGTCTGCCTTCTTTTATAACTATCTCTCCTGAGTATAGAAGTTGAGGTTTCACGTAGTTTTGCCTTTCAGACAAATCAGCAAATCCAACTAAACAGTCAAGTGTTGCTATTGCATTTGCCGCTTTTTGTATAAGCAAAGATTGTTTTATTACATTTTGCAAAACTTCATTGTATATTTCATATTCTTTTTGTTTCAGTTCCTCTTCGGCTACTAAAATTTTTGATTCCCACTCTTTTAGTTCAGGTGTGATAAATCTTTCGCCATTTACCAAAGTTTGTTTTCTTATGTAATTTTGGGGCACGTTTTTTATGTTTGATTTGCTAACTTCTATATAGTAACCAAATACTTTGTTGTATCTAACTTTTAGCGAAGAAATTTTTGTTCTCTCTTTCTCTTTTTTTTCTAGCGAAGCCAGCCATTCTTGTACCCCATTGATAAGTTTGCGCAACATGTCAATTTTTTCATCGACATTTTCTCGTATTATTCCCCCTTCTTTCACAGAGAAAGGAGGGTCTGGGAGTATGTAATCATCTATATATCTGACAAGAAAAGTGATTTTGGTTGAAATTTCTTTTTGGATGTCTTGAATTATTTTGGTGTCAATTTTAACTAATAAATGTTTAATTTTTATAATTTTTGCAAGCGCGTTTTTTAATGTTATTAAATCTCTGGCGTTTCCAATGCCTACTGACAAACGAGAAAAGACTCTTTCAATGTCTGGGATTTCTGTTAACAAATTTCTTATAGACTCTCTTTCTTTATGGTTTTTAATTAGCTCTTCCACTCCATCAAGTCTTTCTAAAATTTGTTGTCTTTTTCTTAGTGGATTTGCCAACCAATTTTTCAGCATTCGTCCGCCCATTGCTGTGTTGGTTTTATCGATAGTTGATAAAAGTGTTCCGGATGTTTCTCGTTCTCGTATTGTTGAAAAAAGCTCTAAGTTAATTATTGTCGATTTATCAAGTGAAACGTATTCTTCGGATTCGAGCACTTTTATTTTTTTTATGTGTTTTAATTTTCCTTTTTGAGTATTTTGCAAATAACCAATTAAAGCGCCGCAGGTTTTTTGAGAAAGAATAAGATTTTCTATGCCAAATCCGTCTAATGTTTTTACCGCGAATTGCGCAAGCAAGGTTTCTTTATTAGCGTATCTTTCCCAATCATTATAGGGGTATATTGCTAAATTTCTGATTGCTTTAAGAGTTTTTAGTAGGTTTGGATTATTATATAGCCTTTCTGGCAGAATACATTCTGAAGGCTGAATTTTGATTAGTTGGTCAATTAATTCTTGATTAATTTCTGTGTATGTATTTTGACAGGTTGCCAGATAGCCAGTAGAGATATCTGCTATTGATATAGAGTAATACAAGTTGTCGTAATCAATGCTTATTAAATAATTATTTTGTTTGCGATCTAAGGACTTTTCGTCAAAAAGTGTTCCTGGTGTTACGATTCTTACAACATCTCTCTCAACAATGCCGTATTTATTGGGTTCACTTACCTGTTCGCAAATTGCAACTTTATATCCAGCTTTTATTAACTTTGCCAAATATACATCAACTGCATGATATGGCACTCCAGACATGGGAATTCGGCCGTCTTTGCCTTTTGGCCTTGAGGTAAGGGCTATGTCAAGAACTTGAGCGCCTATTTGGGCATCGTCTAAAAACAATTCGTAAAAATCGCCTAGTCTGAAGAAAAGTAAACAATCTTTGTATTTTTTTTTGATCGAAGCATATTGCTTCATCATTGGAGTTGTAAATTTATCTAATTGATCTTTTTTGTTCATCGAAAATCAATATATCACAATGTTTTGATCTGAAAAAAATTTTAGTTTTTGTGACTTTTATGAAAAATGTAGGCTAATTTTTGAAGAAATTTAAATCTCGTTACTTCTTCTTTCTATCAAAATAAATCTTGGTACTCCTTGTGAATTTGTTAATATTGTCGAGTTACCAACTTTTCCTGTAATTTTTTTGATTAAGTATAAGTTATCGTTGTTACATTGGATTAAAACAAACTTTGGTTTAATTATTGGAATGTGTTTTATTATATCCTCTATTGGTTTAAGTCCATAATTGTCTGAGGTAACAATTGCTTGTTTAGGCTCTTTTAGTATGAGTGGATTTTCTTTTATGAAACTGTCTTTTTTATACAAAATTCGGCTTATGTAAGGAGGATTTATGACAAAAAAATCCACTTTGCTGGCGCTGAATTCATGTAGCCAACTTGAGTGATGGTTTCTAACAAATTTTATATTCAAACAATTATTTTCCACAGCGTTAAGCTGTGCAATTTTAAGTATTTTTGTCGAATAGTCACTGGCAAGAAATTTTATATCTGGGAATTTTTTAGCCAAAGAGATTGCGATAAATCCAGATCCAGTTCCCGGATCTGCGACGGTTTTTATATCTGAGTTTCTTTTTATTATCCCAGAGGCAATTTGTATTAATTCAACTGTTGTTGGATGAGGTACATAGGTATGTTCATTCAAATGAAGTTTTATGCCTTCTATCTCCCCTTCATATTCGTAATTTTTATCTATTTCACCAATTATTTTTTCTCTTAAATCATTTGTTAGTCTCATTGTGATTGGTATTTTACAAATACTATGCCAAGTAGTACATTGTTAGAAGTCAAAAAAATATCTTTTTGTTATAAATTTATGAATATAAAAAATTTGCCTTACAGACGAGGGGTTATCGGTGTGATAACAAATAAAGAAAGAGAGATTTTAATAGTTCAAATGATTGCTTATGGCGTAAATGATTGGAGGTTTCCTGGTGGCGGTATTGAAGATGGAGAGTCTCCCGAGAACGCTTTATTGAGAGAGCTTGGCGAGGAATTAGGAACAGACAAGTTTATCATAAAGAAAAGATCAACAATTCTAAATAGGTATGAATGGTCTAATGAAATGGTGCAAAAACAATATAGAAAACGAAAAAGATATTACCGCGGACAGGAGCAAATCCAATTTTTGGTGGAATTTACAGGCGAAAAGTTTGATATCAGGATTAATTCTAAAGAATTGAGACAAATAAAGTGGGTAAAAAAAGATGAGATAAAAAGATATTTTAATTTTAAAGGCCAGTATGAAATGGCAATGAATGTATTTGAGGAGTTTGGTTTATAATTTTTTATCTCCTTTTTGTTTATAATGTCCAAAATTGTATTTTATTTTATTTGCCTGATCGAAGGCTTCAAAAAGGAAAAAGAATGATAACAATAGATATAGGAAAGTTGTTTTTATTATTCCATCTTTTTTGAATCTTCTGTCTGAAACAAAAACACAAAAAGGCATTATTATAAACTTTCCTTTTTTTGCGGCTTTTCTTATGAAGTGTATGTCATCGTAAGTGTGTTTGCTTTCGAAACCTCCCGTTCTATGGTAATGATTTCTTTTGACAACTATAAACGCTCCAGCTCCTGAAGGTTTTATTTTCTGAAAAATAAAAAAAATTAAATTAAAGAAAAGGTAAACTATCCATATTGGTATATTTTT
>JANWVB010000019.1 GCA_025057695.1 Patescibacteria group bacterium | reverse complement strand
TTATAAAGCGCCATCACGGCCATTGTCGGCCCACCGACATAACCAGCACCAAGGCAGAGGATTTTGGTGGGGGTCATGAAGCTATTCTACGTAAAATTTTTTTAGCTAAAGTTCGAATTTTTTGGCGATATTCCAGCCACCGTGCACGTGAACTTTTGTGCCACTCATGGCTAACTTGCACCATGTGAAAATAATGGCGGAGTATGTTCTGTCGCGTGAGGTCACCATAGCGTTCCAATCTACGAAAAGCCATCGCACGTTCTTTGCTATGCCGCAGTGTTGGATTGTTACGATTTCTTTTGCCACCCAGCGCCAAACGCAATTTTTGCACGATCTCTTCGACAGAGAAATCATTGTTACAGGCAAAGTCCCCACGGAAACAATCCGTAAAACTGGTACCAAATGTACCAATGTGTCGATGGTAACAACCCAGGCAGGGTAATTTCGCCTGCACCACGAAGCAAAGCTCTGGCCTCGTGATGCGCAACCGTGGATCGGTGGGGCCAGCAATGAGTATGGTAGGGATTCCACATGCTTGCGCCAGGTGGAAGAATCCGGTATCAACAGTAATGCATGCAGCCGCATGGCGCATGATGTGCACCGTTTCAGGAAATAGCCGTTGGTCATGGATATTGATTGCATCGGGTATAGTCATACGAGCATGGTGGAAAACAAGACGCTCAAACTGAGAAAAATGGGTTTTCAAAGCTTTAAGTGTTTCATGTACTTTGTGTAGCGGTAAATTTCTTGATTCTGATCCCGAAAAAGGTGTAACAACAATATATTTTTTACAAAGTTTTTCCCATCTAATTTTTGTTTTGCTCATCAAGTAGGAATTGGCGTCAGGTACAAAAGGAACATCGCTGTTTAATTTTAAGCCCGAGCTATATTCATAGCCATCCAAAATATGCTGTTGTGGTGCGTGTTCGTAACAAAACGCATAAACTGCATCATAGCGCCCAATAATTTTAGCTAGTTCCACCTGTTTGGCATCCACCCACTGGCGCACCTCAGGATAATAGCGAAAAAGATCAAGCAATGAGTAAATATCAATCTGTGACTCCGGGTACTGTTTTTTCAGCAACCGAATGAACGGTGTTATCAAAAGGCAATCACCGAGGGCACCATGGCGGATGAGGAGTATATTTTTTCGTTCTACACCCAAGTGCAACTCAACGCCATTCGCGGATAAATGGTCTCCAAAATTCTTTTTCGTGCTTAAACCAAGCATGCGTGCCAAATGGCAGATTATTGCCATTGAGTCGATATGCTAGACTGGGTGCAGTTTCAAAAGAGAATTGTAGTGCCTCTCGCCACGGTGCAATCCTGATGATCCCCGCAGCCATTTTCGGGAAGAAAAGACACCAAAAGTTATCCTCATAACTGATGTCATACCCCAACTGCGCCCAGTTCCTGATACGAACTTCAAATTTTTCATACACATGTTGGTATTTGCGACAGGCCTCAATAAACGCCGATACGCGGCGCAACGACAACCCCCCATTGCCTACGTAGCGTCTTATAGTACTAGGAAAATATTTTCTCCGAATACGATGCCATAGGCGAGGAAAAATAGGCGGCGAAATCAAGTCGCGTAGATAGGGGTATGTTAGGTATAAATCCATAAACCAAGGCGCTCCCCAATAGTCATAATTCTTGTTAGTAAATTGCCCTATCTGGTTATGGAATATGTATGTATCTAATTGGGCAATCAGAATAAAGTCATAGTTATGGAAAATTTGGTAAAAAAATTCAGAGCATAAAAGCTTATTGTAACTTTGAATTGTCGTTTTTCCATAACTTCCCCAAATTTGGTTAATTTCAATTGGTTCAAAATCATCCCAACCCCTTTTGGGCATTCTTGCTCCTTTAGGATGGACCACATAAAGTGGAAGATGGCCGAGCTTTTGCCGTATGGAATTTAATCCGATCTGTTCGTAGTCATTGAGGATAAAATTGTGTACAGGAACAACAACGGCTATTTCAAAATCTGGCATCAGTTTTCTGTAACTTCTTTTGCGCTATGATAATGAGCTCACTACCATGCATATCTGAGTCATTTTTGCGAAACATTTTGCAAGTTAAGTATGCTATGTAACACATGACACGGACAATTTGTTCAGAATAGATCCTTAAATTTTTCATAGCTGACGCCAGAAATGTTTTGCGAAAAATTCGCTCTACTAAGTTAAAACCACGATGAAAGTAACGGCCAACTAAAGCGTCAAAAATGTAATTTGCATCCCAAGTATCGCGGGTGAAAATTTTGACGATAGTAAAATTATTTTGGTGCAATAGCTGTGCGAGTGATTTTGGGGTCCAATGCCAAATATGGACAAAAGGTTGTTGTATCCAAACCCAATGCAAGCCCACACGCCCCACACCCCTGGCCTGCAAATTGGGAACCGCGATGGCGACTAAGCCATCGTCAGTGAGCAATTTATGAATTCTGCGAAGATACAATTCCGGCTTGGGCAAATGTTCTAATGAATGCCATAGAGTGATCAAATGTGCCTTTGGCAAGTCACCATGAGAAAGAAAGGTATCTATGGAAACCGTATTTATGCCCATTTTTTTTTGCGTGTTCAAGTGCAGTTCCGGGATAATCTACTCCAACTAAATTAGAATTCCATTTAATGAAGTTTTTAAGAAACCAGCCATGGCCACATCCAATGTCATATATGACTTTGGGTGTTGGGTTTGGTTGTAGCTGTTTTTTCAAAATTTGCCAACGATGCCAACCCTGGATTTGCTTAAAGTACCTAACTTTGTAATACCATTCATAATCAAAGTAAATTTCATATACTTGTTGTAGTTCTTTTTTTGTCGGGAGCGGTTTGCAAACTAGCGCATCTTTCGTTTTATTGAAGACATAACGAAATGTTCGACCACCTGGAGTTATAGAAAATTGCCAATGGTCTAATTGCTGTTCAATTTTGTTCTGGTGGTTTATTTGTTGCAAAGTTTTACAAGCTAACTTCAAAGCTTCTTCACCCACAAATGTTTGGGCATTTTATTTCTGGGCAAAAATCACCATTTGATCTTTACCTAAAAAGCCATGAATGAGTGACCAACAAAAATATGCACTGGCCTTTTGGAAACCAACGGCCTTTAACTCGTCTAAAAACTGCCAACCAAAAATTTGAAAGCACAAAATTCCGCCTTCTGGATTAACAGGGTCTCCATGGTACTCTGGAGACAACAAATGAACGACTTCCCCTTTTTTATTCAACTTGGCGCGAATTAAATTCTTTTCTCGTTCTAGATCAAACGGGACAGTTATAAAAACTTTCCCACGCTTACGCATAACTCGATACATTTCTCGCAATGCGGTTGCTTAGTTGGGCAAATGTTCGAGTACATCGTTTGTTATGAGAATATCAAAGTTACTATCGCTAAAAGATAAATTTGTCACGTCTTCGTGCCGAATGAAATCTTTGTAGACACCTGGCTTTTTATCTGCCCCCAAGTATTCACTGCCAACAACTTTGCCATTGCGGGAGCGCACAAAATGAAAAAAGCTAGAAAGCTGTTCAGTTACGTAGACAGAACCGCTTCTCAAAATATCGCCAAAACCCAAAAAATGAATTAACTGTATTACCAACCTTTGCCGGTTGCTTAGTCCTGTTCTAACACAAACACATGTTTCTCGCCAATTTGGCATCTTAACTCCTTCATATGTTAAATAGGAATGCTCAAAATTTACTTGGAACTTTGTTGGTTTTTTTATTATAGAATTCCAGCCAATTATCTCAAAAGGCTTTGCATACATAGAAAAGAGTTTTTCAATTTGCAGTCGCTTGTGTTAAATTTTTTCCATCTGTATTTTGTATTTTTGATAATCTTTGAAAGATACTACTTCATGAAAAACAGGCTCATTAATCTTCTCGTCAGTAATTTGTGTCCCTGACAAAAAATTTTGTAAAGTTTGCTCTGCGATCCAACGGTGCTTTGTCTTATAGAAAAACATGTTCGTTCACCCCCAAAAGTTTGATACCTTTGTTTAAAGCCCGCGCACTTAAGTAGTGCTCGCTCAAAATAGCCCGGGTTTTTCCCTTAAAGAGACTAAAATTATCTTGTGTTAGAGGTCTTTGGGAATGCCATTTTTCCTGGAATTCACCTGTTGGATCTTTTTCCCCAAAAAGCCATGTACGCAGATATTGTTTGTAGTTATTGCTAAGCGGCACATTGTCATGAAAAAATTGTTTATAGTTTTTTGAAAACAAAATATCATTGGCAAAGGGAATTGCGAGTGGCCTCAACATATTCAGGGTTGCATAGCTACAGATCAAAAAACTACTTCGCAGCCAAGAACTAACAGTAAGACCAAAAAGGCTAACGGGCTTTGGATAAGCATCCTTATAACCATAAAGAAAATTTTCACTTCGGCAAAGTAAAATTTGTTTTTTTAAGAAAAGTTGAAGATAATCGTCACCGTAATTACGGTGGAACGTATCGTTGGCAAGTATTATTAGGTCATCATGTCGGATACAAAAATGCCGCTCTATATATTTAATTCCCTTATCCCAACCAGAAAATTCGTATGTGGAATCGTCACCAGAGATGAAATGTTCATGTGGGCCGAAAACTATTTCAGTACTTTTCTCGATGGAATTGTCAATCACCAGTATGATAAGGGGTGTTTTTTTTAACCCAAGATCAGCAAGAAATTTTTTTATACGAGCGATGCCGCTGGTGCGATGTTGATCTCCAAACTGCACAAACAATACAAAAATCCTATACATGGTCTTTACAGTTCCCGCTCAGCAAAAATAGGTAATTCTACCGTCGCACGCTTGTAATCCTCAGGAATACCGATGTCGATAAAATATCCATCAGTGACGAATCCCAAAATGCGGAGGTTATTTACTTCTTTTTCTAGTAAATCTGTTTCCAATGAAAAAGTTTCGCGAAGGCTTAAGTTTTTAAAAATTTGGTGTTTTATACAATATACTCCAGTACTAATCATGCCTTGCTCTTGTGGCTTTTTTTCCTCAAATTTGACGACCCTATTTTCGCTATTCAAATGTACTGTGCCGTAGCGCGAATAACTTCTGAGATGTTTCAAGCACAGAGTGATGTCTGCTTGTTTGGCCTCATGCATTTTCAACATCTCGCCATAGCTGAGTTCTGTATAGCTATCGCCATTGATCACAAAAAAATTTTTTTCAGTAAGCCACTTTAAGCAATTTATAACTGCACCACCTGTTCCAAGAGATTGTTCCTCAATTGCATAAATAAGAGGTATGTCCTCAAATTTTTCGCCAAAATAGTCAATAATTTGCTGGTGCTTGTAACCAACCGAGAGCACGATATTATGAAACTTTTCTTTTTTAAGTTTCTTCAATAAAAAGTAAAGAAAAGGTTTACCCTGAATGGGAGCCATTGGCTTGGGCAAATCCTGGATAACCGATTGCAGCCTTGTCCCTTTGCCCCCGGCAAGAATGACGGCTTCCATGCTAAAACTTTAAGAACAGCAAAGCCATTTTAGCCAGTGCGCCATGCTTCTGCTCCTGATGGCGTGAAGTGTGCGTTGATTACCATCCCTTTTCCTAAACTATTTAATGTCTGAATAAGTTCCAAACGTAAGGCAGGCTGGATTAAAAACATCATGAAACCGCCACCTCCCGCACCGGATATCTTGCCAGCATAAGCACCTGTTTTCATTGCCAGGTCGTAGATGGCATCCAATTGCGGATTAGTAATGGAGCGTGCCGTCTTCTTTTTAGCTTGCCATGATTTCCCAAGATACTGTGCAAAAAGCTCAATGTCTCCTCGCAATAAGGCTTCTTTCATGACGTAGCTTTCTTGCTTGAGTTCGTGCATGGCTTCAATCGTTTGCTCATCTCTTTCGCGGGCATTGCGTGACTGCTCATCAATAATTTTCGCTGATTCCCGAGAACGACCAGTATAGTAAAGCACCATCGACATTTCAAGCTCATTGATAATCCAAGATTTGATACGTAGGGGATTAACCACGACTCGGTCGTCTTTGTAAAATTCAATAAAATTAAAACCACCAAAAGTAGCTGCGTATTGGTCCTGCTTACCGCCACTGAGTCCAGCATCTTTGCGCTCAATTTGATAGGCAAGGTGAGCAACGTCATACTCACCCAGTGGTAGTTTTAGCCACTCTGCAAAAGCAGTGATCATTGCCACAACCAACGTGGAAGAGGAACCCAATCCTGAGCCTGGCGGTGCATCGGAATAAGTCACCATATCAAAAGCTAAAGGAATTCCATTGTTAAAATCCTTGATAATGCGATTATACACGGCCTTATGTAGAACCAACGGCGGCTCAAGAGACAAAAAAGTTGTGGCCTCAAGGTTCTGTTCCTCTCCAATATCCCTTGCCGAAAAATGTATTTTGCCGTTTTGCTGTGGAGTCAGAATGCAATAAGAGTAGAGATCGATCGTGGCATTGAGAACGCAGCCACCATATTCATCACTATAAGGAGAAACATCGGTGCCACCTCCGGCAAACCCTAGCCGCAATGGTGCGCGCGAAAGGATGGTCATGGCAAAATATCCTCCCAATAATTAATCATATCACTTATAGTTTCTTGCAATGGGATCTTCTGTTCCCAACCCGTATCATGCTTGAGTTTTGAAGAGTCCCCGAAGATTACAGCCTCATCAACTGGCCTGAGTAAATTTTCATCTATTTCAACTGGGAGTTCAATTTTAAGTATATCTTGGATTATGTCTAAAATTTCAGAAACACGATATACTTTTTCTCCACTAATATTGTAAACTTCTCCCGGCTTTCCTTTCTCGGCAAGTAATACCAGAGCAACAACTAAATCCCGAACGTCTAAAATTGCCCGCGATGTGTTCAAATTGCCGACCTTGATTTTTTTTTCAATCCTTCTTTTGACAAGAACAGCCCTTTTTGTGAAGTCTGAGACTACATCATTTATTTTGCGCGGGCCGGTAGTATTGAAAATCCTGGCCCTGATCGCCTTGATCCCATCATTCGCAAAGTATTGAAACGATAAAAGGTCCTGACATACTTTACTTACGCCATAAGGGTGCAAAGGTAAAAGAGGGGTAATTTCCTTAACAGGAATATTTTCAGGAGTAAGTGAAGCACCATATTCTGCACTGGAACATGCGACAATTACAGTTGGATTATAGCTATTATTTTTTTTCCTCAAAAATTTGATTGCCTCAAATAAATTTATAGTTCCAATGGCATTAATTTCCATCGTTTCCGCCGGCCTTTCCCAGGATACTGTCGGATAGCTTTGGGCCGCCAGATGAAAAATGATGTTCGGTCGATATTGATCGATAAGCATATAAAGATGTGAAAAATATCGTACATCACATTCAACCATTTTTACCGGTGCTTTAATATCAGAAAGGCGAATCGTCGGTCTGTAATAAGTGGCAACGATGTTAATACCAGTCTTTTTTTTGTGCAGGTATTCAATTAGATGTGATCCAACCAAACCGGCAGCACCAGTTATAAATGTGCATTCATTATCCATAATATAATTTCTCTAGATTTTTAATTTGATTAGGCCATGAATAGTGTTTAAGAACAAGCTGATAAGCAGATTCTGCGATTTTTTCATATAGTTTTTCGTCTTGAAGCAAATTTATTACACATTTAGCGAATTCTTGCGGGTCATCCGCCACTAAAATAGACTGCAGGTGCCTGTATGGCATACCGTTAATTCCAATTGAAGTGGTGACAGTAGGCTTTTTTAGTGCGGAATATTGGTTGATTTTACCACGAATTCCAGAACCTGTGATTAGGGGTGCCACACAGACATGTGTTTTTGCCAAATAACTTGCGATATCATCGACCTGCCCTGTTAAAACTACTGACGGATCATTTTGCACCAACTTTCTCAAAGGAGTAATGTCGCCACTCCCGATAATTTGAAATTTATAACCTGGCACTGCTTCACGTATTTTTGGATGAATTAAAGTTAAATACCACTTCATGGCATCATGGTTTGGATGGTGGCCGAAATAACCTAAGAAAGTTACTAAATTGTGTTGTACACAATCTGCATTTTGCTTCCTCGCCTTGCTAAAAAAAACATAGTCAGAAATGCATGTGGGTAGCACGTATATTTTGCTGTCTTTTTTAATTTTTAACGCAAAATCCTTATCGGTCTGGGTCACAGTCAAAAAAACATCGCATTTAGATAGTGCCAATTTTTCCAGCTTGGCCGAGACAATTAAGTTAAACAACCTAGATGCCAACACTGATTCACTTGCGTCTGTATTTAAGCCATGAATTAGTTCGATATAATCTCTGCGGATCAAACTTTCATGAATTGTGAAAAAAACTTTCTTGCAAAAAGGTCGCAAGTAATCCGCCAGATATACCATGCTATGGTATTCAATTTGTACGACATCATAAAACTTTTTTTTGTCTCTCAGCCAAAGTACTAAATCTTGAGCAATTTCCTGTTTACTCCATAAACCAGCCCGCAGCAACCGCATGGAACAAAAAGCGAATTCTTTCTCTATTATCTTGAGTGAATCATCATCTAAATTTGGATCATACATCGAATATATATCAACTTCGTGTTTTTTTACAAGACTTTGGAGGATATCGAATATTCTCAAGCCACCAGCATGCAAAATGGAGGGAAACATACCACAGACATATAAAATGCGAAGCTTTCTCCTGTTCCGGTTATTATTGCGTTTTTTTTTTCTCATCCACACTAACCTGCTTAGCAATGTTAGCTTCAACTTCCTCATTTAGATATTCTAAATCTTTCTTGAGTTGCAGTAGGCCACCATGGCCATGTAGTTCATAAAAAAGTGCCAAACGATAAAACAGATTCTGGTTTGTAGGGGCAATTTTTTCCCATAAGTTAGCATCGAATTTCTGCAGAAAATTTTTTAGTTTCAGTAAATACGAATCATATGCAAAGGGAGATAAGTGTTTTAATTTCTCTTGAAAATTTATTTCTGCTTTGGCTAATTTGTATTTTGAGGCAATGGCAGTAAGAAGCTGGCCGAGTATAGGGATTTTTTTGACAGTTTTTTTTAACAACTTCACTGATTGTTGCCAGAATTTTCTGGACAAATAGCTGGCTTTTATCCAAATTTTGATGAGAGAGCGCATCGAATCAACTTCTGTAAAATTCAGTTTTTTAGCTTATTTTTATTATGCCGGCAATTTTATTCTTTTCTGTATCATCAAGATTTGTAAAAACTTTGTAAGTCATGCAGTGACCCCCGAAAACCGGACAGCTTAACCTGCGGCCATTAAGCGCCTGTATTCAACCGGCGAACGCATCTTAAAGCCTTTATGGGGTGCATGGTGGTTGTAGTCGTGCATCCGATCTGAAATTTTCGGCATTACCTCCCACGCAGATTTAAGTTCATCGATGTGCATATAATCGCGCTAAAAGGTTTTCACGAACGCCTCGCCATGCCATTACTTTCAGGGCTGTAGGACGGTGTCGTACAAACCTGAAATCCGGTGGAAGATGCAAAATGGACCGTTTCCCGGCTTGTGAACTGCGGTCATTGTCGCTGAGCAATTGAATCGTGTGCGGACACTCCGCTTGGCCAAAGCGCTCTTCGACAGCACCGAGCAGCATCTCGCGAATGTTCTCGCCAGTAATACCAATCGTGCTGCTGAAGTGGTTGATGATCTGGCGATCATGGCAATCCAAAACAAACTCCACCCAGATATGAGTGCCATCCCAGGTCAGCACTCCAAAATATCCATGCACCAACGCACGTCACTTTTGGCTGTGATGATTTTCCCGTCATGCACCAGAGTACGGCGGCTTTGGGTTTTTTGCAATAACAGCCGATTTGCTTGCATGAGCCGAAACACGCGTTTTATTCACACGAGGAAAACCTTGTTTTTCAAGGCCTTTGTTGAGCACAGCCGTCACGCGTCTTTAACCGTAAGGTGGCCTTTCGTCGCAGATGCAGCGGATTTCTGGTAATATCCGTTCATCCACCGGCTATCAACTCTGCGTCCACGTTGCGAGGATTTCATACCTGCACATAGGTTAGAACGCTAAACGGTCAGCAAATCCGCGACACGACTCATTCGAAACCTCGATTCCGCGCAATGGTTTGTGTGAGATCAGTTTTTTTTCGCGTCCAATTCGCACGGCCTCTTTGAGAATTTCCACTTCTTCGGTCTTGCGCCCCAGAATTGCTTCTAACCGGCGTATGCGGTCTTGCAGCTGCCGAACCTGTGAAAGCGGCAGAACCTCTTCTTCGCTGCCAACGGCTGTCAGAGCGCCAGATTCTTTCAGCTTTTTCCATTTGAAAATCTGCGTCGCACAGATTCCGTGTTTACGGGCGACGTACGACATGCTCATACCAGGCTGTTCAGCCTTGCAAGAATTTCCCGCTTTTCAGCCACCGACCACCGGCGTCGCCGCTGGACGGTAGTCACTACTTCTACCTTAGCGTTATTACTATCATTATTCATATTACTACTCCTATGTCTTAGGAGCAAGATAAGGTGTCCGGTGATTTAGGGAGTCGGTCAAATGGCAGTACTAAAGAATGGCACCCGCAAGCGCCTCAATTTCTTGACGCTGGTCGGGGTCTTTTTTTGCAAGCATATTGCACTTCGTTTTGGAAAGTGGTAGTCTATTTTTCGATAAACCGAGACGCATGCTTTTTTATTGCAATGTCAAATTACAAACTCTGGTAGAAGAAAAGCGATTGACATAAGAACCCAAAGTAAGAGAGCCGTGATTAATTGTGGATCTCCAAGAATTAACTCCTCAGGGGATTCACCCTTCTTTTGCTGTTCGACAGTAAACCAGTATCTGAAAACGATCCAAAAAGCCACTGGAACAGTGAAGATCATTGGAGATTTTACCGTCGTAACAAAAACACTATAAAAGGTTAGTGCGCTCGTAGCGGAAATGTGTATGTAATGACTTAAGATTTGTTCCGAATATTCCTTCAGCACTCCGCGGATTTGTGCAGAATGTAATAATTGTTCTTGACGTCTTTTTATGGTCACCAGGTAAAGCGCAATTGACAAAACTGTCATGGTCATCCAAGGTGAGACAGGAACATCAATTGCGAACGCCCCTGCATATACTCTAAGCAAAAAGCCAAAAGCGACCACAAATAATTCAATAACTGGCTGCATTTTTAATAAACTGCTATAGGCAATATTTAACCCTATATATGACAGTATTAAGATTACAACCCTATTATTCGACAAGTAGATCAAGAACGCAGCAAGGGCTGCACTTAATAAAAAGATGGCGAAATAAGCTTCTTTTAGCGATATTTCTCCAGAGGCTAGAGGTCTGATTTTCGACTTACTGGGATGGTGTTTATCTTTCTCTATATCGACTAAGTCATTTATGACGTAAATGATTGCGGACGAGCAGCAGAAGGCTAGAAATGCAAGGAATGCAAGTTTTACAGATGTAATCTCCATAAATTTTTGTGAAAATATTATTGGTGCAAAGACAAAAAAATTTTTAATCCATTGCTTTACTCTGATTAACCTAAGAAACCTATTACTCATGGTTTTATTGCCATGCGATTGCGTGATCAAAGTTTACTTGCATATCAATCGGCCTGTAAAGTAAAAATAGCCATGTTCTGCCCTTTGTTTTTTAGGGCGGCTAGTGAATCGGTCATCTATTGCTGACAGAACTCTTCCTGAAGAGCAAATGGTTTTAGAAACTTGATTAATATCCTCATATTTGCTGATGATCTTTAAAAATGTTGAGTTTTCTTGATAAGCTATTATAGTGACAGGAGGCTGTGCATCAAGAGTATCAACTTCATACCCTAAAATCCTCTCAATAAAAATTTCTGGTACAGGATTGTAAAGATGAGGATTTATGCTCCATAGCAATTTAACTATCTCGTTATGTTTAGTGTATGGATAAACAAATGGTGCATTATGTCCACGCCAATATTTGAAAATCTTTACTTGAATAACCAAACAAAGTAGCACCAGAATCGCTAATTTTTTCAGGGAAAACGCATTTAATTCTTCGGCTGACCAAACAAGTAAAAGCGCCGATGCCCATGTTGCATAGCGTGCAAAAACAACGTGACCTGCATTCCAATTGCGCTGGGCTAGAGTGGGTATCACTACAATTGCCATGCTTACCAGTAAACAATCATAAGAATTTATCAGGTTATTGGCTTTACGAACTTGCTGTAACCTTCGAAGAACAAATACTGGCAAAAGTAATGCTATAAAGGGTAATCCAGCTATCATCCCTTGGTTTAAATCAAAGAAAAACGAAATAAACCTCTCTAGCCCTATGTTAGAATAAATAATGTAAAAATTTGAAGCTACAATTGGATTATAGACGCCAAAATTTGATAAATTCCAAATAAATGGCCACAGGGAAACCGCTGACAGCAATGAGAATTTCACTAAATGATTGAATTTCTTACAAAGTGATAAGCCATCATCTTTGATCAAGGTATACGCATATTTAAAAAATATAACTAAAATATGAAAAGCAATCGATGGATTTTGCCATGACGCAACCGCAGCATATAGAGTTGACTGAAAATATTTCTCTTCAGTAAGTGCGATTGCTGACATTAGCAATAAAGAGGTACACATTATTTCGGGATGCCCCCAACGAAAATAAAAAAAAGCTGTAGATAAAAGGTAGCTAAGCACCAAAAACCATTTAACTATACGTTTGAAAGTACTGAAGTAAAATACATATGTAATTGCCAGTATTATAAATATCGCGTTTGTTAAGACAAAAGCCTTGGCGTCATCAATCTTTAGCAGAGTTAATAGCTTGAATGCTGGTACGCAAAGCAGAGAGTATGCGAAAAAATGTATATCATAAACTAGACCATTGAAGCTTTTGATCAGCATACCTTGTTGCATCAAATCAATACCAAGCCTTTTTTGAACAGCAATTGCAACGTCGCCGGAAAATGACGGACTTCCATTATTTGCAAGTCCAACCAATTGACCATAATAATAAATGGTATCGCCATTGAGATATGGCTCTAAAGTTAATGCATAATGAGATAAAACAATAGTCAGAGTTAAAACGAATATCAGCTCGAAAGATGACAGTTTAATACCTGTTGATTTTAATGACGCTACTAAGCATCGCTTGATGGTATTAACTTTGCTCAACCACATGAAATCACCTCAACCATGTTCAGGTCTACTTTGTTCTCTTGTAGAGTTTTACTTGGAACCAGGTTTGCAGTAATTTGCAACGTTGCCTGTTGCAAATTTTTGCCGTGCCATGCATATGGCATAAAAAAATGTGAGAGAATTAAACCTTTTTCAGAGATTTCTTACTTGAATTACTAATAATCGAGCGAATCCTAAAAAATATGAAACCGAGGACAAGACATATGAATGAAACAGTTAAAGTCACATGTAGAAAGGCAGAAACTAAGAATAAGTAGAATATTATGGTTTGAGGATATTGAAGTTTAATTTTTTTTATGCCATTCGTCTTATCAAAAGCTATCTTTCCATATTCCGTTTGCCAATACTTTATAGATTTTTCATCAGACGAGGAGATCTGGTAAAACGCTAAATGCATTAATGGACTAGGAATGATGACCTTACTCCCTATTGGGCAATCGCTTGCATCAATATCATAAACAACTCTCAAACCCCAATATTGATAGGATTTTGCGACAACAGTTTTCTTACTTAAATGACACTCTATTATGCTATTTTTTTTCAGGATGTAATTAGAATAAATTTTTCGCTTTTGCATTATGCCCCAAAAAGTATCTTGGTAAATGACTTCATAATGCTCATCTTGAAAAAGCTTGGGCATTTGCCATATAAAATCAATTTCATAGAGTGTGTTAAACTTTTGAAATGATGTATCGTCCGTCAATGCTTTTATTTGTCTCTCTAAGAATATGTTTCCTTGGGAATCAAAAGCAGAAAGTACTGAATATTGCCGTTTGTACAAAAAATTTAAATACCAAGTAGGGGCTTTGTCTCCAAATGCAATGACAGTCTTCAGTTCGCTCGGTGTGTTGGTGTTGGTAATTGGTAACAACAATTTCCCTTCTATAAAATTAGCTTCCTCAAGGTCGCTTTTTGGTTTTTTCATTGATGGACTAAAAGGCGTTCGGTTTATTAACATTGCCATGGGTAAAATTAAGCACAGAGGTAATGCATAACGATATAACCTTTTTTTGCTGAAAAACAGAATAGCGACGAGAGTTAAGACAAAGAAAAATTCGATGTCTAAACTTTTTTTCTGTATAGAGTCGTTGACCACAAAAAAGCGAGCAAGCAAATAAAAACTCGTCAATAAAATTGCAGTAAAGATCATCGTATTGCCTTTTGCGTGGTTTTTAGACAGAAAAATTTTCAATGAAAACGCCGCCGACAAAGCCAAAAAGAAATACAAAAACTTTAATCCATAGTAACTGTGTCGCATTTTGAGAATAACTGGATTAATTAAGGCTACAATTTCGTAAAATACTTTGAAATTGCTACCCAGTGAAAACAAAAACCAAAATATGCATAGCATTAATGCAATGGTCAGAGGTTTTACTAGTTTGTTTTTTTTAGAGAAAACTAAGACCGATACTGAAAAAAGTGGTACTAATCCAACGTAGTTGTAAGTAATCGTGGGATCGGCCTTGATAACGAAATCCTTATAGTTCTTAGTATAAACAACTCCTCCGTAGTTAATAGATTTGAAAAATAAGCTAAAAAAAGTATAAAGGGGAGTATGGGCCGGAAAACCGTAATTTATCCCATCTAACCCAACCTGTGTTTTGTTGATTAACGACATTTCATAAGCAACAACCATTGTAAATGCACTTAAAATTAGGACAATAAAAGCACTAATGAGTAGCAAATTTTTCTTAGCCCAAATGAGTCTGCCATACCTTTTATGATACAGGCATAAAAAAAGCAGGAAGGAGCAATAAAAAAGCGGGAAGAAAAAAAGTTCATGATACCATAATACTGCACGCGAAGAAAAATAAGTAAATAATACGAGATTGATAAAAACTCTTTTTTTATCTGATTTTAGCATCTTATGCAAGAAAAATAAAGAAAGAAAAAGCGAATAGTAGGCTTCAAATTCTTGAGTGTGTTGAGACAAACCGAGAATAATACCTGAAAGGTGAAAAACAGTAGAACATAGTATCGCAATTGTTGCTGATCGTACAAGACTTTTCAGTAAGATACTCAGAGCTAAAAAGCTCGCAATATAGGAAATACTTTGTAAAAAAGCATGCCATTTTGGTCCTACTTTCCCGGTTAAAATGGCGATTGCTCGAAGCGGATGGTTAAAAACGTAGAGTACATGTATAGTTTGGGGAAAAACATCTTGATGGATACTAAAAAGGTTACCTTTGAAAATTTGCGCTACCTGATAATCATACCAATTATAATAAGTTGTGAATGAATCGTAGGGAAAAGGCTCAAATTTGAATAGATTTTTATAGACTGGAATTAGTATCATCCAAACGGAAAACAAGATCACATATAACTTGTAAAACTTGCGTGAGAAACTTACTTGTAAAAACAACTTAAGAGACATCGGTAAACTAGTGCGAAAAATTTTTTCGTAAATAAATTTTGCAACTTCCGCCAACTCTGACTGCTTGGCTATTTCTTAACGTTGTAATATAGTTATCCTTTTTCCAAATCCCACATGCTGCAACATAAGCGTAATATATTTTCTTGCTAATGGTGGAGGAAAAATTTTGGCGATACTGTTAAGATTAAATGGAACAGGGACATAGTTACCATCAACAAATGCAACGACATGATGTTGGTATTCAATCCAATCGGTATATGCACTAAGGTAATCAATTATAAATTTTTGGTTTGTGTGAAAAATATGAGGACCATATTGATGGATCATCACACCATTTTCATCAAAGCAGTCATAAGCATTTCCACCAATGTGATTTCTTTTTTCGATTAATAAAACTCTTTTTTTCAAGACATTAGCACACCGCTCGGCTATCACAGCCCCCGCAAAACCCGCACCTACGACTATGATATCAAACATGACGAGAGAATTCTTATGTCCTTATTTTAGGGTTTATTTGCATCGCTTCCGTGTTTGATAGTGATAAAACTAATAATAACTTCCAAGCCTCAGTCTTATTGCGTTATACTAACGAAACAATTCTACCAAACATGGCGACATCCTTCCAAGGAACCTACAAATTGGATCAACAAGAACATCACCATGCCTGCCAGTATGTAGGTAGCACTTTTTTGCAATGGCATCATAATTTGTGGCGTAAGCTCGCTATTGTTTCAAGCTGCCAGAGCCAATCACAAAGTGTGGAGAGAGATTATTCAATGCGCTTGAAAATGTTGAACCATGATGCGGAGCTGTCATAGCATAAAAACTTGGATTTAACTTTGCTACTACTTGGGGAATCACCTTTGGACTTGCGTCGCCCCAAGCAAGCAGCCAGTGACCGTCTCATGTGAAAACCAAACTGAGATCATTTGCGACCCTGCACAATGCTCTATTTGCCTTGCGGGTAATCTCAGGAATTTTCTTATCATCTATCAAATTAGGTGCAGTAAAGTTCTCGAGAACTTCTTCCTGTTCAACATCCTCAACTCTGTCATCAATTTGGTATATTTCACTAACGTTATCGTCCCACGTCTCCAGAGTTTTTTCGTTT
>JANWVB010000018.1:7809-17687 GCA_025057695.1 Patescibacteria group bacterium | reverse complement strand
ACACAATCTCTCAGGTTGGGATTATTTGATTCACAAAAATGAAGTTCCAAAAATGGTGATGCTTAGAGGGATTATTAATAAAGTAAATGAATTAGTAGTATCAGAGCTTAATGAAGGTGTGACCACTGTCACTGTTGCTGTGGTAAGTCACGAATTGGTTAATGGACGAAAGCAAATATTTTTGGACATTGCTTGGGTTGGCGATTCGCAAGTGATGTTGCTTGGTTTTGATAATGAAAATAATTCTTATTTTGTTGAAAAACTTGTTATACCTCATGACTGTCTTTATGGGTTAATTCTGAATAAATTGGAATTGGAAGATGATATTGGTATGAAATGCTCTCAAACCAGTTTGCTTCAAGCTAGAAAAGATGCATTAAACAAATTGCAAGAAATCTGTGTACCGTATAAACCAGACATATTTGCCCATTTAGGTGAACATAAAGGCAAAACTGGCTTGGTCAGGATATCTACTAGAACAATAAACATCTCTCAAGAGTATCTTTCATCAGGGAAAAATGGGTTAAAGTTGGTTGTTTGTTCAGATAATTTGGGAGACAAAGTTCCTGAAGATATAATTAGGGAGTCTTACTTACAACACTTTAATGATAATTCTGCTTTTGCCACCAGTTTAGGGAGATACATGGCTAATCAAGATTTAGATGATGGATGTATGGTGGTTGCCGATTTGGGATTTAATAGTGGCAATTGATTGTTGATTTGTTTTTATATTTTCAAAAACACACTTGCCACGGAGAAGTATATTACAATACTTGTGATATCTTGCACTATTGTCGCAAAGGGTCCGCTTCCTACTGCGGGATCGCGTCCTGATTTTTCTATGAAAAATGGAATTAACGTGCCTATGATTGCTGATGACAGTATGCCTATTGCCATAGAGAAGCTAACTGTTATACCAAGCCAGAAATCTCCGTAGTAAATTTTGGTATAAATTCCAATGATCGTTCCTAATATTAATCCAATCGCAAATGAGATTTTTAATTCAGAGAAAAGCGATTTGGCAAGATTTATTTTTTTAAGCGTTGCGTTTCTCACATACACTGTTTGTGTTTGTGTTCCTACCGCGTCGTTCATATACACAATTACAGGAATAAAAAATGCGAGAGCCAAGTGTTTTGACAAAATTTCTGAAAATTGATCAACTATATATGTTGATCCGATTCCTCCAGCTAAACCCGCGATGAGCCATGGGAGGCGCATTTTAATCGCGTGAATTGCCGATGTGTCGTTTAGATTTTTGTTTGCGCCAAGCAAAACTCCCGAAAGACGCATTAGTTTATCTATATGATTTTCATGCAAGATTTTAAATATTTCATTTGCGCTTACTATTCCTATGAATTTTCCATCTGAGTCAATCACAGGCAAGCTTTGAAGATTTTCTTTTATAGCGATTTTTGCCGCTGTTTCTTGATGTGTGTTAGGTGAGAGGTAAGTGAATTTTGTTTGCATTATACTGCTAAGGGTGTTGTTGGGATTAGAAGTAATTATGTCGCGAAATGGAACAATGCCTACTAGTTTCTTATGATGATCCACCACATAAATAAATTCTGTGTTAGGCCAGGAATTTTTGTCTTTCTTCAGCAATGACAATGTTTGTGAAACTGTATCTTCGGGCAAGAAAGTCAAAGGCACTTCTACCGTGTGTTCATAAACTGTGTTGAATTTTTTGAAATTGGAACTATCAGAGCGCATATCATCATGTTAAGCGCTTGCAAGCAAAACTTCAATTGTGTGTATAGGAGACGAATCTTTATTTTTTACTATGGACTATGGACGATTTGCTCTGGTTTGTATAAAATCCGTTTGTGAACTACACACTTAGCAAGCTGTCAAACTTACTTCCTCTTTTGACTGTGCCAATGCCGTTTTTGGAGTCTGTTTGTGTTACTGTTTGGGTCAGAGTCGGATCAAGATACGAGGATGAAAATCAAGCTGGGATAGCTCATTTTTTGGAACATATGGCTTTCAAAGGTGGTAAGAAATATAAAAACGCTTCTATTGTTGCTTCCGCATTGGAATCTCTTGGAGCGCAGTATAACGCGGCGACATCTCGCGAATGGACAAATTTTTATGTAAAGGTAAGAAAATCAGATTTGTCAAAAGCATTTGATATTCTTTCGGATATGATTCTTTATCCTAGATTTAGAGATGAAGATATTGATAAAGAGCGCAACGTGATTATTGAGGAGATTGCCATGAACGAGGATTCTCCAAGCGACAAAGTTGGAGATATTTTCATGGAGAAAATTTATGAAGGCAACAGTTTGGGTCGCGATATTGCAGGTTATCCTAAAACTGTAAAGAAATTTGTTAAAAATGATTTTATGAAATTTCGAAATAAGCATTATTACGCGAATAATATGTTAATTACTGTGGCAGGTGGCGCAAAAGAAATTGAAGTAAAAAAAATTGCAGAAAATTATTTTGGTTCCTTAAATTCGGGTAATTCGCAGTCTTTTGAAAATTTCTGTCCTAATCAGAAAAAGCCCAGAATTGCTTTGCTTCATAAAAAAACCGAGCAAGCTCATATTGTGCTTGGATTTTTAGGTTACCCTAGATGGCATCAAAATAGGTATGCCGAGAATTTGCTTGCGACTATTCTAGGCAGAGGTATGAGTAGTAGACTTTTTACTGAAGTTAGAGAAAAAAGAGGGCTTGCTTATAGTGTTGGCAGTTCGGTATCCAGATTTACGGATGTGGGTCTTTTTGAAACTTATGTTGGAGTTGATCCTAAAAATGCCATTGAAGTGGTAAAAGTAATTTTAAATGAACACAAAAAACTTACTGAAACAAAAGATGAAATTTCTCAAAAAGAACTATCAAAAGCCAAAGAATTTGTAAAAGGAACACTTGCGCTTTCTTTGGAAGACAGCAGTTCTGTAAATAATTTTTTTGGCAATAGAGCCCTTTTTGCAAGAACAGAAAAAGATATTGAAACCCCCAAAGAAGTTTTTGAGAGACTAGATCAAGTTACAACTGATGAGATTTATCAAGTCGCAAAAGATATTTTTGATATTAATAAAATAACAATTGCAGTGGTTGGACCATTTGAAAGTAAGTCTTTGTTTGAAAATGCTATTATTTCTTTTTTATGAGATAAAGACTTTTGGGTGGCGCATTTTCTTATTCGGGCCTTGTGATATTTTTGGCATTATTGTGGGAGTTTATGGATTGTCATTAAGAATTTTCGATTTGTCCCAGAAATTTTTCTATCTGCCAATCCCTTTATACAAAATACCCAAAGAAGAAAAAGCCTTTTTGTCAAATGCGTTTTCTCCGTCTACCAATATTTTTACACCAGCTTTTTTTAGGGTTTGCGGCGTGATTTTTCTAAACTTGCTATGAGCTGTGGCTACTATCACGGCATCAGCATTATCGATAGCTTCAGATAGGTTTTTTGCGTTGTTTTTGTCTTTGACATAAGGGTCGTATATTCTAACTTCGGCTCCTTTTTGTTTAAGTAATTTGATTATCTCATATGATGGACTTTCGCGTGTGTCGTCAATATTCTTTTTGTAAGACAACCCAAGCACAGCGATTTTGGGTGGACTGCCATTGATGACTTTTGCCTCATTTAACGCTTCATAAGTTCGATCAACTGTGTAATGAGGCATTTGACTGTTGATTCTTCGTACTTCTTTTAGCAGTTTGTGTTTGAAACCATGTTTTTTGGCGTAGAAGATTAAATAATAAGGGTCAACTGGTATGCAATGTCCGCCAACTCCTCGGCTAGGGAAATGTGGCATGAATGCAAATGGTTTGGTGGCGGCTCCTTGTATTACATTTACCACATCAATGCCAAGTTTGGAAAAAGATTGCGCAAGCTCATTAACAAAAGCAATGTTTACATCTCTGAAACAATTTTCTACAATTTTTACAGACTCTGCTTCTTTCACAGATTCCATTTTTTTGATTGGTGCGTCTATAATGCTTGAATAAAATTTGTATGCGAGAGATAGACATTTAACCGAATATCCACCTACGACGCGAGGAATATTGCCAACGTGCCACTTTGTATCTCCGGGATTAATGCGCTCAGGACAATGAGCAAAATGAAAATCTTTTCCACAGATAAGCTTGGATTGCTTTTCTAAAATAGGTATCACAATTTCTTCACACACTCCGGGATTCACAGTTGATTCCAGCAGGACAAGTTGCCCTTTTTTTAAATGTTTTGCAATTTGTATACTCGCATTTTTGACTGGGTTAAGATCTGGAGTTTTGCCTTTTACGGGTGTTGGAACGCAAATCACAATAATATCCGCATTAACAAGTTCAGAGAATTTAGTAGTTGCATAAATGGAATGGTTTTTTACTTGCATAATCAGTTTTTTGTCGTATATTGGCGATATTCCAGAGTTTATTTTTTTGACTTTTTGAGAATCTTTGTCTATACCTATAACTTCATAACCTTTTTGTTTTGCCAAAAGAGCTAAAGGAAGTCCTACATATCCAAGTCCAATTATTGCGACAACTTTTTTGTGCTTCATATTTTCAAAAGTTTTTTGATTTTGAAATTTAATTTAAAGAGGCAGAATAGGAATTAGTTAGTTGGCTGAAAATTTTAGCACTAACTTTCTAACAAGTAAATTATGCAGCAAGAACTCTTTTTGCTGATCCAGAAATTGAGTGGTCTGAATTGGGTACTTTGACGAGGTATATTATGTTTTGCGTGTCTTTAAAGGCCAAGACATAATATTCGGCTCGACCAAATTTTGTTTCAATAGAGAGAGTTTTTTTGGTTCGATCAATTTCCCAATTGAAACTATTGCTTTGTTCTTTTGTCCCCAATATTTGATGTAAGGCAATTGTATTTGCGATAAAATTTGCCATATCAATGTTTGGAGAGGGATTGGGAAGGCAAAATAATACAGGGAACAAATTTTTATATTCATTAGGTATTAATTCTACTCTGTCAAAGATATACAAAGCGCCGTGATAATTGCCTTGAATAGTGCCAACAGCAAGTCTTATTGAACTCAAACTAGTTTGCTGGGAACCAGTTATAAAAAAAACTTGATCATTTTGATTGTTTTCGTTGCCAAATCTTTCAGTGCTACAGAAATAGGAATGAGGATTTGCAACCAAAGATAGCAATCTTTCCAGTTCGTCTATATTTTTATGGTTGTAGCCACACTTTACAAGTGCCCAATATGCGTTTATTAGTTCTAAGAAATGTTGTTTCATTTCTCGGGCTAGAATTGAAGCGAGAACTTCTTGGGAGCTTCTAATTGCCAGCTCTGGTGTATCTGTTGACATATTTTAATTTAGGTTATACCTTATAATTGTTGTAATTAATCTTGAAATCTCAAAATCTAAATGTCTATTCACACTCATTATCACGAACGAACATTAGTTTTGTGCAAACCGGACACAATTCAGCGTGGTTTGGTGGGTGAAATTATATCACGTTTTGAAAAAAAAGGCTTGAAAATTGTGGCTTTAAAGATGGTGATGCCCACAAGAAAACAAGCAATGGATCATTACCACTGGTCTGATGAAGAAAAAGAAGCTTCAGGCAGTCGCACTATTGAAGCGCGCAAAAGCAAAGGTTTGCCTATTACTAAAACTGCCAAAGAATACGCTGAAGATGTCCAGAGGCGTTTGTATACTTATCTAACTTCAGGCCCAATAGTTGCAATGGTTATAGAAGGCGCGCACGCCATAGAGCATGTCAGAAAAGTGGTAGGGCATGGTAATCCGCTTTCTGCGGATGTTGGAACTATCAGGGCAGATTACACTATTGATTCATATGTTGTTGCAGATGATGTCGATCGCGCTACTCGAAATTTGGTTCATGCTTCAGGCAATGTTGGCGAGGCTGAACGCGAAATAAAAGTTTGGTTTTCAGAAAACGAAATTGTTGATTACGATCTTGCTATAGAAAAAATTCTTTACTCGAAAGAGTGGGAAGATGAAGTAAATAAGCCAAATTCAAAAGATTAGTTTTATATTAATTAATAAGTTGACAATTTTTTATAAGTTGTTACATCCATTTTTGTTGGCTTAATCGAAATCAAATCAAAATAACAAATCGCACTTTTATTTCTCATCTGCCTTCAATAACATTGCAAATTGTTCCCAAGCTTCTCCTCGTTTTCTCATTATGTCAGCAAGCCATTTTCGTTTAGTGTCTGAAGAGATTATTTTATGGTTATCTATTTTGTTTTCGTACCACTCTTTGCGTGCTATATTTTCAATCAAAATTTCGTACTTTCTTTGTGCTTGTTCATTCCCAAAATTTATTGCCAACATTGTGATAATTTTTTCTTCTCTCAATATAAGTTGTAAATTTTTTCTTTCGATAGCATCGTTTTGTTGTGTTTGATTTCTTATTTCAATTTCTTCTTCTCTAAACAGCGCCCTGTCTTTGTTTGAATAAGCAGAATGAAAATCCATGTTATCAGGTTGACGTGTGTGTAAACTATATTCTGCTAATTGGGCATACTTTCTTTCAGAAATGTTTGGATGTTGTCCGTATAACTTGCGAATTTTTCTAATGATTTTTAGAGCAAGCGCATGAGCATTTCTTTCTATTGTTACCATTGCTTTATGATCGTATCTGTTATAAGAAAGAAGGATATTTTCTTGGCGTCTCCCTTCCTTTTCATAAAATACTCTTGGGTAATCATTCAAGTTGATGGCATGAGCAAGTTCATGTATCCAGTGGTATATTATTTGTTCTCCGTCATAACCATTTTGCTGTTGATTTTTGGGGGCGTGAATTACGACATTGCCTTTATGACTTTCAATTTCCTGATTGTTTTCACCAAGAATTACTACTCTAGGGTTGAAGTGTGAACCAATTTCGCTTCCGTCAAAAGACACAAAATGGTCACAAATCTGTGTGATAGGATTTTCAAGAAGATTGTGAGATTGTCCATTGAAATTAATAATGAGTTTTCTAAGGCGATAATATGCTTTTTTTTCGCCTTCGGCGGGAAACTGAGGGTTTCTGTAAAGGTGTTAGTTACAAGCACAATACCTTTGTCAAATTTAAATTGCAGAAGATCTGTATCGTTTTCTTTTATAACAGTATGTAGAGGTAGAGAGTTGTTTACCTGTGAATCAAAGTTTGATCTGATTTGGTTGACTTGTTCAACTTTTGTAGCTGGTTGGGATTGAGTGGTTTTGGTTCCATGAACTTGCTAATGTCTAAATTAAGTTTTAGAAGAATTAAAATTGTGTTTTACTTTGAATTAAATTGCAAATTGTTATGTCTTTATTTTATCAAAAAAAGTATCACACAACAGAAGCAATTGAGCAAAAATTTCCTTTCTTACTCTCTTCCTTGTGCTTGTTTGTAGTTTATCTTAAAAGATTTTAAAAGCAGTGCGGCAAGTTAAGATAAAAAAATCTAAGTTTTATTTGACTTTGTTTGAAAAGTTTATATCATTATATTAAACAAGTTAAATTTAGCTTATTATAATTAGTTTTTTAAGATATTTACAAATCTTAAGGAAGGAATATAAAAAATAAAATAAGCGAAAATATCCAAAAATTAAGACAGAAAAAATGTATATCTCAAAATCGTCTTTCAAAAAAGGAAGATTTGGTTTTAAATACGATTGTTAAAGTTGAAACAGGCGAAAAAACCCTAATCCCACATTAGAAACTTTAGAAAAAATTGCTAAAGCGCTTGGCGTTTCAGTCGCAGATTTATTTAAGGATTAAAATATGGGAACAATACATAAACTTATAATTGGTAATTGTATGAATATGGAAGAAATTTCAGATGGTAGTTGTCATTTAATGATAACCTCGCCACCCTATTTTAATGCACCCTTTGACTATAAAGGATTATTTAAAAATTATGATCAGTATCTTGGAGTATTAAGAAAATTTGCTAAAGAAACCTTTAGAGTTTTACAGGAAGGAAGAATAGCAGTCTTAAATATTGATGACATGTTGATTAACGGCGAAAAATTTCCAATTGTTGCTGATGCAATAAAAATTTTTCAAGAAGCTGGATTTAGATATAGAGACAGAATTATTTGGAAAAAACCAAATGGATATTTAAGAATTAGTCGCAGAAGCGGTGTCATCCTTCAAAATCCTTACCCGATGTATTTTTATCCGGATAATTTGTTAGAAAGTATTATTATTTTTCAAAAGGGAAAATTTAATTATCGTTCAATACCTAAAGATGTTAGAGATGCTTCAAGGATTGATATAAAAGAATTTTCTAGTAAGAAATGGTATATGACTCTTTGGGAAATGAATAATGTTTTGCCTGGCTCTGCTTTAGAAAAGGATATTGCCGCTTTTCCCTACGAACTACCTTATCGTATTATTAAACTATTTTCTTACAAAGAGGAAACAGTTTTAGATCCTTTTGTTGGTAGCGGGACCACTATGAAAGCTGCAAGAGATTTAGGAAGAAATAGTATTGGCATTGAAATAAAAAAGTCATTAGTGCCAATTATAAAAGAAAAATTAGGTTTTGATAGTAAGCAAGGAGATTTACTTGCAGACAAAAATGATAAATTAGAAATAATTTATCGTAAACCGGGAAAATATGGACCTATCAGCTAAAATAAAAGGGATAAAATATAAACCGCTTCTCTGTCGAGAATTAGAAGTTTTTGAATTTAAAGATTTAGAAAAAGCTTTGAGTTCTTGCGCCTCTTTTATTTTAAACATAAACAAGGAAAACAAAGTTGCAATTAGTTTGTGGGTTTCAGCTAAACGCACTCGTTCATATCCTTATGCTAGAGTTTATGACACTTTAGATTTTGCAGGAAAAAAAATAACTATAATTCCAATTGTTAAAGATGAAGGAAGGGAAGGCGATAGAGATTTTTTACAATGGGATACGGTTTCATTAATGAGCCTTCTTGGGGTTTATGTTATTGTTGCTTATTACAATGATGCGGAAAAAAGCAAAAGATACAGAAATAAAATAACAAGTCAGCATTTTGATATTGATTACATTAAAGAGCAAGTGCAGAATATTCTTTCATATCAATCAGACGCCTTACATTGGAACCTCGAACATATTGATAAAGTAGGACAAATAGGACAAAAGGCGTTAGAATCTTATGAAAGAATTTCTAAAAAATTAAAAGTGGAGATGCATTCTCGGCAAAGCGCCGAAAAGAGGATTGTCGAATTGTTGAAAGGCAAAAATGAATTTATGAAATTGTCTCGGACATTAGCAGAAAAGGCGCAGAAAAGAGAAAGCATAACTATCCAACCAAAAGAAAATTTAATCGGCACAAAAGCAATAATTACAATAAAAAATTATTTAGGTGGATATTACTATTTTACCTCCGACGAAGTGGAAATTAAGGGAAACAATATTTTCCTTATCGAAGGAAAACACAGCAGAACTAATTCTTTACCATCTTTAGAAGATATAAAAGACGGCTTATTAAAAATGATTTTATTTACCAATCTTGAAGATGTAAAAATTGATGCCACAAAATATAATCCCATAGCTGTATTAAAATTAACGGTCGAAAATTATTTTAATGAAAACCGTCTTTCTTCTTCTCAAAAAGAGATTTTAAGACTTTTGCGAGAAGAAGCAAAAGTTAATAATTTTAAAATTATACTAATATGAGTTATTACAATCATTTTTATAAATCAACCCCAAAAGTCAGAGTTTTTATCAGTTTTGATTATGATCATGATGTAGATTTAAAAAATCTACTCGTTGGTCAAGCAAAAAACGAAGATAGTCCATTTGAAATCACTGATATGTCTGTAAAAGAAGAATTAACCGGTGATTGGAAAGAAAAGGTCCGTCAAAGAATCAAAAGAGTGGAACAAGTTATTGTTATTTGTGGAGAGTACACTGATACTGCAAGCGGTGTTGCTGCGGAATTAAAAATTACCCAAGAAGAGAATAAACC
>JANWVB010000018.1:0-7799 GCA_025057695.1 Patescibacteria group bacterium | reverse complement strand
CATATTTTTTACTATGGGGCAGAAGTGATAAAGTTTGTGTAAAACCAAAAACTGCAAAAGATAGTGATAAAATTTATAAATGGACTTGGGATAATTTAAAGCGATTATTAAATGGCGAAAGATAATCTATGACAGATGATTTATTCTCAAAAAGTGAAAAAGATTATGGCGATAAGTACAAGGATCACCTTTTTGAACAATATAAGCTCTATATAGAAAGTATTGAAAAAACAAGTGATAGAAGGCAACAAGCAAATAATTATTTTTTGACAATAAATACAGCCTTGATTTCTCTTATTGGTTTGTCATTTCAGTTTAAGATTTTTGAAAATGTCAATTGGATAAAAGCTTTACTTGCAATAGTTGGTATAATTATTTGTGTTATTTTTTGGTTTTTCATTCGTTCTTATAAACAACTTAATACCGGTAGATTTAAAGTTATTCATGAAATTGAAAATTTTTTACCCCTTTCATTGTACAAATATGAGTGGGAAATTTTAGGTAGAGGAGAAGATAAATCGAGATATTATCCATTTTCTCATATTGAGCTTTTGATCCCTTGGATTTTTGGACTAATTTATACTATTTTAGGAATTTATTTTATTGTGTTGACATTAAGTTAAGAATTTTGGTCCCGCCGCTTTTAAAATTTTTTAAGATAAACTCCAATCAGGCGAGAAAAAAGGAAGGGGATTTTTACCCGCTCGCTTGCATTGAGTGATTGGTGGGTGGATATGCGTTGCCTTTAGCTACGCACAGGTCAGTTAGAATTTTGTTCAAAAAAAGTTTGTACCTCGTTCAGTAGTTGCGTTTGGTCGGAGAGGAGGGAATTGAACCCTCTGTCTCTACGTCCCGAACGTAGCGTGATACCGATTCACTACTCTCCGATTGTTAGTTAATATTAGCTAAATTATACTTTTTGGTTTATTTTTTTGTATAATTTGTTGCGAATTTTATGCAAAAAGCCAAATTTAAATCCAGATCCAAAATAGTTGAAATCTGCAGGTCTATTTCAGAATCAAAAACGTTCCAAAATTTTATAATCTTAACAATAATTTTATCCGCAATTTTGTCTGGCGCTAAAACTTATCAATCCATATATCAAGATTTTAATTCGATTATATATTCTTTTGACTTTCTGATACTGTTTATTTTCACTTTTGAAATAATTATCAGAATTGTTTCTTATGGCAGAGCTTTCTGGCTATTTTTTAAATCTCCTTGGAATGTGTTTGATTTTGTGGTAACTGCCATATTTTATGTGCCCGGTCTTTATAACTACGCTTCGGTTTTGAGAATTGCAAGAGTATTGCGAATTTTGCGTTTGATTACGGTGGTACCTCGTTTGAGGATGCTTGTAGGAGCGCTTTTGCATAGCATTCCTTCAATGGGTTATGTGGGAATTTTGTTGTTTTTACATTTTTATGTTTACGCAATTATTGGAAATACCATGTTTGGAGCAAATGATCCAACTAATTTTGGCAATTTGCATACCGCAATGATGACTTTGTTTCAGATTGTGACTCTTGAAGGTTGGGCAGATATTATGGAAGCGCAAGGAGAGGGATTTTTTGTCTGGTTGTATTTTGTAAGCTTTATACTTATTGGCACGATGGTGATATTAAATCTTTTAATTGGAGCTATTTTGAATGGGTTTGAAGATGTAAAAAAGGAGATCGATCAGGAAATTCTGGTTGATAAAAAGATTGCCAAAAGTACAAGTAAAGAACTAAAAGATATAAAATTGCAGTTGGAGGTTATAGCTGAGAAAATTGAGTTTTTATCAAAAAGAGGCTTTGAAAGAAAAGTTAAAAAATAAAATAATTAATTAGCGAATTATACCCAAAATATCAGAGATAATTAGTCTTAGTAAGAATGCAGAAAAAGTCAGGAAGATAAGCCCAATTATTGTGGCGGATAGCAATTCCTTGCCTGCTTGGAATTTTTCAGCGTCTCCTTTGGATGTCATTATTAGAAATCCTGAGTAAGAAATCAGTAAAAGGGACACAAAACCCGCTATTCCGCCGCCCCAGTAAAGTATGAATGTCGAGAGATCTGTAATATCAGCCAAAGCAGGTATGCACCCACGTCCGAAAGGTACTAGTATGCCTAATTTCTCTCTGCCGTCAGGATAATTGCCGTATACACATAGTTCTTTGGGCAACCTATTGTCAATAAGATTGGTTGCTGTACAACAGGCTTGGGGCATACCGTCTTTTCCCGGACAAGTGGCTCCTGGTAGCAAAGCGGTATTGACTAAAAATGGTTTGTCGCCGCTACAGTAAGGACGACATTCCGCGGAATAAGGATACGATCCGTAATTAGATTCACAACCGTTGTTGGGGACAGGTTCTCTAAAACAGCACCTAAGTCCTGTTGCGCATCCACGGCCAGCAACTGGCGCTACTTGGAATCCATATTCGCATGACGCGGCGCATTTTACTTCTGTCCCCGGTCTACTGCAAGCCTTGAATTGTTGACAAGTTATTCTTGTAATGTTTGTTTGGTCGCAATCATATTCTTCATCTGGTGGTCTTTGACAGCACACTTGCGAAGTTCCACATTGGGCGTTTGCTCCTGTGAGTCGTACCGTATATGGAGGGGTATTGCAGGAACTTCCCATGAAACACCTTGCGTTTCCGTTGGCGGGATTAGTTTCACATGATGGCCTGGTTTGGGAAACCACAAAATTCAAGGGGATATCTGTGGTTCTTTCTACTGCGGCATTATTAGGATCTTGGGTGATAAATCTTAGAACAATTGTTATGTTAGTGCCCGGTGCGACAGTATTGTTTAATCTAAATCTAAACAATGGATCATAGTTCATCCCGTTAAGACCAAGAGTTCTGTCCATACATGCAACTGTTCCAGGTCGTGGCGCGCAGTCTGGATATTGATCTAATATTATTATGTTTGGGTTTTGTAACAGCCCTAATCTGTAAGTTAATGCGCTGTCTAGCAAACCTAGTTCTGACTCTTCTCGTGTCAGAGTTACAGTTACTGAAACTTCAGTATCAGTTGTAATTACGGAATTTGCTGGCGGGTTGCTAGTTACGGATATATTTATCGCTTTTGATTGTTTAACGCTTGCAATAAAAAGCAAAAAAAACACTATTATTAAAATTAACCCTTTTAGGCTTGACCAATTTTTAAATTTCATGACAGAAACAAATATTTAAAGATTAAAGAGACACAAAAATGAGTTTTGCCGCTTCTTTGTTATCATAAATATATATCCAAACACTTTTGATTAGCAAGAAACATATTTAGGATATAAAATGCAAAGATGATGTTAGGATCCATTTATGTTGTTGCCACTCCGATTGGGAATTTGGAAGATATTACCTTGAGAGCTTTAAAGATAATAAAAGAGGTTGATTTTTTATATGCCGAGGATACTAGAAAAACAAATATATTGCTTTCCCATTATGGTATAAAAAGACAGATTTTAAGCTATCATGCGCATAGTTTTGATGCCAAGAAAGAGGAAATTCTAAAACATATTCTAGAAGGCAAAAGTGTGGCATTGGTTACTGATGCTGGCACTCCCGGGATTTCGGATCCGGGTAATGAACTAGTGGATTATATTTTAAATAAAGATCCTGAAATAAAGATAATTCCGGTTCCTGGAGCATCATCAATAACAGCATTGATATCTGTGGCTGGTTGGAATTTGTCCAAGTTTTTGTTTATTGGTTTTTTCCCGAAGAAAAAAAAGACAAGATTTCTTGAATTGGCTAAGAATTTCCAAATACCTATAGTTTTTTACGAGTCTCCTTTTAGAATAGTTAAAACTTTGGAATTTATAAGATCGCAATTTGGTGTGGATATTCAAGTGATTGTAGGCAGAGAACTTACCAAAAAGTTTGAAGAGATAATTAGGGGAAACATAAATTATGTCTTAGCTAAATTGCGTCTAGAAAAGAAAATAAAAGGCGAAATAACTGTAATTGCAAAAATTACTACCAAGCTAAAGGGACAAATATAGGGAGAATTTATTTGATTGTTTCTTTAATTACATCATTAACCGCAGTCCCTTTCCCTTCCTTTGTTGGACTTTGAGGACTAATAGGACAAGGACTTGCATATGGTGACTTTGGAATTTTAGGACACAAAGCTTGCCAATAAGCCCTGTTGGCTTCTTGCAACTCCTCGCGATCATAATATGTGTTTCCGTCTCTGCCTATATACGGAGCACATTTTTCAGGTCTACTTATTGGTTGTTGTTTTATTCTTTCCATATTTTTTTATTTGCTTTCTACTTTTAAGTCTTAAGGCATAATCCTTTAGTTGCTCAAATTATATCAAATATTTGCTTGGGTAGCAATATATAGATTGATTATTCTGTTTTTAACAATAATTGATTTGAGCTATAGAAGGCATTCTTACGGTAAATGGTACTGAGAACATTTTTCCTAATAACCAAATTTTGTGCTACTGGGAGGAGTTGAACCTCCAACCTTTCCCTTAGGACGGGACTGCTCTATCCAATTGAGCTACAGCAGCAGGTATTTGTTATTGATTTATGTTTCAGACACTTTCAAGACGATTTCAGGCAATTTTAGCATTATTGTTACCTGTTAACAAAATAACAAAAATTATGAGAATTAATTTTTTTTACCTTAGACTTAGTGAGTATAGATTGGGTAGTGAGCCTGACGCTCCTAGATTAGTAAGTATTATAAGTCTATCTGTGCTTACAGAGGGATATGCGTGAGGTGCGGTGTACGCTCCTGAATAAACTGACTGCTTGTTGGTTCCGTCGTAGTCGATTATCGAGATATTGTTTATATCCGCGATCACAATGTGTCTTGATGTTGGGAACCAGCTTAGTCTTCTTTTGGCGTTGGGCAATGTTCCAAGATCTGTTTCTGCGCTTCCATCGTCAATCAAAAAGTTTTTATCTTCCACTAAATCATAAACATATACTTTAGAATCAGATAATTCACGAGTTTCTGTTTGTGTAGAAGATCCGGGAAGTTTTTTTAGCAAATCATTTGGTATTGTTGCCGAACCACTTGCGATATACATTACCATTTTTTCATCAGGGGAGAAAATAAAATCTCGCGACTTCTTTGATAAAATGCTTTTTACTTCTTCAGGCAGTTTGACAAGTTGTGAATTATTTTTGTCTTTTTTAACCTTTTCCCAATTTGCGTAAAGTTCATTTATGGTTGGTTGTATATTAATGCGCTTTTCTTGCGGTGTGAAAGTATTGGTGTCAAGCAAAAAAGCGCTTGAGCTTAATTTCACAAGAACTTGGGATTGATCTGGCGACCATTCAATAATTGCGTTTTCCAGATTTCCGTCAGTGATTCTTTTTGGTTCCCTGGAAAGTCCAAGCGGCAAGTTTAACATTTCCATTACCCAAATTCCAGCGGTTTGTTTGTTTTGACTAGGTGAAGAACTTGGAGGGATGATGTATGCAATTTTGGTAAGATCTCTGCTTGGAAAAACTTTTGATATGCCTGTAAAAGTAATTGCCGATAAAGAAGGAGCGGTTTTAAATAAATAAGCTGTGGCTTCTGTGACTTCCTGTTCTTTGATAGTTAGCCTCTTATTCCAATCAAAATAACCTTCTTTTCTGACGATTACATCATAAGCTTTGCTCTCTAGGGATATTGTCGCGTTTGTGGCTGTTTTTAGCTCCCCATCTATGATAATCTGCGCGCCATCTGGGACTGATTTAAGCACCAATAACCCGCTTGGGATAATTTTGCCACTTTCATGGCTAATTCTGAATCCTTTCGCATATAAAAATGCGACTGTTGCGGTTGAAATAACAAAAACCAAAGTGATTAGACTTATAACAAACCTAATCTTGTTTAATAAAAATTGATCAGTGTTTTTATTTGATTCGCATGCATTAGGTTGTTTATTGTTTTGTAGTTTTTTGCGCTTATTGGATTTTTTTATGATCATGTTGATATACTGTAAATTATAATGAATGTTAAAAGATTTTTCGTAATCATTTGTTTGCTTGCTTTTATTTTTTGTCAATCAAATTTTGTTTATGCGAATGTGCCTTGGTTAGATATCGGAATTGATGTTAATAATTCCAATCCCAATCGCGGTGAAGTTTTCAATTATATTATCACTGCCAAAAATGATGGCACACAAGGTTTGTCTTATATACTAAGCAGTCAATTTGATAATGCAATTATTCCTTATGAGGCGTATACAAATGATTCTGGGTCGTGTCAAATTGAGAAACAATTGATAACTTGCGCTATTAGTCATAGTCGCAGAAAAGATGTTCAGATCACAATACGCGCCTTCATTTCCCCTAACGCATCACCCGGTAGTCAAATAGATGTTAAATTTGAAGCCCAGGAATTATATGGCAGAAAAGCTTCGAGCAATGTTTTTTCTGTTATCGCTGGAAGCGGTTTTGTTGATCCTCCACAAATGCAAACTGATATAGATAGTGTAAGTAGTTTGTGCTCCAATGATGAGGGTATTTTCACTTCTTTAGGGTGTTTGCCGCTTTTGCGAGGAGGAGTGATTGGTTTGGTTTCAGTTTTTTTATTGGTATCGGCTGGTATTGGTGGCGGGATAGTGATGATACTTATTATAGTTGCCGGCTATATGATTATGAGTTCCACTGGTGAACCTAGGAAGCTGCAAGCAGGCAAAGAACTTATTGCTGCCTCTATCGCAGGGGTTTTAATGTTGTTGTTTTCCGTAGTTATATTGAGACTGATTGCTTCTGATTTGGTCCGTATATTTTAGCCTTGTAGAAGTTTTTTAACTAGCTAGTTTTGTTTTAAATTGCTGTCAAATTTTTTAATTTTTAATAATGACAGCTGGTTTTTTGTTATACATCTATTAATTGCATTTCTAAGTTTGACTTCTTGTTGCTAGCGAGATATACACATATAATGATCAAGATTTTATAAATTATTTTATAAATTGGGA
This sequence comes from Patescibacteria group bacterium, assembly GCA_025057695.1. Classification (GTDB taxonomy): domain Bacteria; phylum Patescibacteriota; class Microgenomatia; order UBA8517; family UBA8517; genus JANWVB01. Next base: position 881 of record JANWVB010000018.1, on the reverse strand, counting down.
TGAGGAAAAGAATCGCAATAGATCTGGGCACTGCAAATACATTGGTTTGGGTAAGTGGACAAGGGATTATAGCAAATGAACCTACAGTTGTTGCTATATCGGCAGTTGACAATCGTATTGTTGCCATTGGAGAGGAAGCAAAATTGATGTTAGGCAGAACGCCTGAAGTGTTAATAGCAAGTCGTCCGATGAGAGAAGGAGTTATTGCAGACTATCAAGTCACACAGGCGATGCTTGCTTATTTTATTAGAAAGGCTTTAAGAAGATTTGAGATTTTCAAACCTGATGTCATGGTTTGTGTTCCCGCCGGATGCACACAAGTAGAAAGACGAGCTGCCTTGGATGCAACTCTTGCCGCCGGAGCGGCCCATGCTTATCTTTTTGACGAACCGCTTGCGGCGGCAATTGGGGCAGGTATTCCTGTTTCTGCTCCAAGCGGTAGCATGATAATTGATATAGGTGGTGGTAGTTCGGAAGCGGCTGTTATATCGCTTGGCGCTGTTGTTACCCATAAATCCGTGCGTGTTGCGGGCAACAAAATAGATGAAGCAATCCAAGATTATCTAAAGAAAAAGTACAACATAGTCATAGGTGATCAAACAGCTGAAGAAGTAAAAATAAAAATTGGATCAGCAACTATTCTTGAAAAGACACAATACATGGAAGTATCAGGAAGAGACTTAGTTTTTGGGTTGCCAAAAAGTGTTAAAATTAGTTCAAACGATGTTACAGAGGCTATCACACCAGTATTGCATCAAATCATTGGCGCAGTGAAGGGAGTTTTAGAAAATACTCCACCTGAATTGGCGGCAGATATAATAGACAAAGGAATTGCTATGAGCGGAGGAACATCCACTTTAAGAAATTTTGATAAGCTAGTT
>JANWVB010000017.1 GCA_025057695.1 Patescibacteria group bacterium | reverse complement strand
GAAGCGCTTGGTGATACAGAAGGGGATACGCTAGGTGAAGCTGAAGATAATTCGTATACAGGATAAGCCTGCGCAAAATATGGATGTCCAAAATAATTAGCTCCAAACATTCTTAAAGTACTATATCAGTAATTTGTAGCTAGCTGATATCAAATTGAAGATTTACTTGCAAGTTTGGTTTGCAGATTAAAAATTCGATTTAATATTTAAATTTAATATAAAAAAGCAATGATTGATGTTTCTAACAATTTACCTTTTAGTAAGAATAACTTGAATGTCGTTTATAACGTTTGTATAGTGTCTTATCGCAAAAGCTTTGGCTTCTTCACTTCTTAATGCCCAATCTGGAGTAAAATCATAAGCATATGTGAAATCAAAGTCGCATTTAATTGGGTAGTGGTTCAATTTGTTTATCTTCCTCCATTGTTTATTAAAGTACAAAAATGTTGCTTCTGAGATTGCTCGTTTATGAGTTGGATCTTGCCATGCTCTTATTGAGTTATAATAGGGAGCTATGATTTTTATTTGCCCACCGGGAACTAATACTCTGTAGACTTCTTCCATAAACGCAATAATATCACTGGTATGTTCTATGTAGTGAGAACAAATAGCTTCATCGATACTATTATCCGGAAATGGCCAAGGATATTTTTCTAAATCCCATACCATATCCACATCTTTTGTAGGTGTTTTATCTACGCCAAAGAAGTTTGGAGTTTTGTTTTGTCCGCATGCTAAATCAACGCGAAAGGGATGCAAAAACTCATAATTTTTGCCATTCACTGAGAATTTAATTACATTTTTCATTTTTGATTTGTTAGATTTTACCACACGATTTCACTGGTATAATCGTAATTGCCAACTCTAACTCTAGTGTCACAACATACTTTGTAACCTAATAATTTGATTTTCTCAAAAAAACGCATGTTGGGTATCAGACTTTTAGAAGGATTGTATGTGTTTTCTATAGTTAAATTTTCAGAATTAAACCAAGGAAATTCGATTCTTTTATCTTTAAAAATTTTTGTTTTAAAAAGAGTAAATCCGAAGCTTAAGCCAAGGCATGGAATAATTTTGTTATTTTTTACTGCAATTGGAATAAAATCTGCTGGAATTTTATTTGGGCACCCAAATGCTAAGGGAAAGACTTTTTCTATTCCAGCATTCCAAATTAATCCTCCAATAACATCATATTTGTTTGTATTTTCGTAAAGCTTCTGAAGTCCATCGGGGGGAGGGACAGAATTTTCATGCATTGTTAATATAAATCTAAAATTGCTTAATGTTGGGTTTTTGATGATTTCTGATATAACGCGATTAAATACTTCTGCTTTATCTTTGCCGTAAACTAGCATTGGTATAAATTTTTGATTCATTCCTGCAGAAAGATAAAACCAGTTTTGTATCGCCCTTGTATGTAGTATTCCCGAGTGAGGGATTATACATATTGTTGATAAATCCTTTGAACTTTTTGCTTTTTTGAGACGATGTATTTGTTTTTCTATTTCTGAGTTTAGCTTGCCCTGATATAAATTTTGATCTGCGAAGATTAAATTTACCATACTATGTCGTTTTCTAAATCATAGTGTCCTACTTTTACTCTTGTATCGCATGCCACTTTATATCCTAATTTGTGAATTTTTTCAAAGAAATACAAATCTTGAGTAATTAACTTTGCTCCTTGTCCTGGGATTAATTCTTGAGTTGTTTTAAAAAAAGGCCTTTTGAGTTTTGGATTTTTAAAAATTCCAGTCTTAAAAAGGGTAAATCCCATTCCTAGTCCATAGCATGCTTGGATTGTTTCTGGTAATGGAACTTGTGGTATAAAATTTAATTTTTTTTTAACATCTCCGTAGATCATAGGTTGTCCTTGTTCGCCTTTCGTCCAGTAAAGGCCGCCTAACACATCGTATTTGTCCATGTTTTCATATAATTTTAGAAGGCCGTCTGGTGGTGGCATGTTATCTTCTTCTAAAGTTAAAATGTATTGCCACTTTGAAAGATTGCAATCTGTCAAGATTTGTTCTATAGCCAGAGAATATGCAAATCCAACTTCAAGGCCGATAACGAAAATTCTTATAAATTTTTGATTCATTGGAGTCATTAAACTTAACCAGTTTTGAACAACTTTAGCGGCTATTTGACCGCGCGATGGTACAATGCAAATAGTTGAGAGATCTCTGTACTGTTTGTCTTTCATTTCTGAGCAATGATTTTTAGATGTGTTAAATTGATAATTGTCGATTATGATTTGTTGTTTCATAGTTAAGAAAAGGTTTTACTTGTTTTAGAAAGTGAAGTTTACAAACTGAAGATATGGTACTCTCCAATAATTGGTGGCGCTTCCGCTTCTTATATCACTGAATGCGTAAGAGTTTCTAAGTTCGGTACTTGATGCAGAAAAGACCCCCATACCTGGTATTCGTTGATATGTTGCGTGCACAGATGATCCAAAGACTCCGCTCAGAGCCACATTTGACGCAGACTGTATTAGATTTGAGATGGTTATCCAATTGGCATTTACGGTTGATGTTCTGCTTAGTAATACTCCCCAGTAATTTCCCGGAGTTAAGTTCACATTTAGTGGAATTGAAAAAACTTTAATACCGGATAACAAGGAGGTGCTATTATTGGATGTGTTTGTCCACGCAAAAGATTGGGAATTGCTGAGCAACTGACTTAGAGAACTTTCCGATCTGGTATAAAGGCCAAAATTCATGGACAAAGTACCACCATGCGATGAATTGGAAGATGTGCTTATTGATGCGGAAATAAAAAAGTTTACTTGTGTTGCCCTCATATTTGCAGGAACATAAATTGGAAAAATAAAGTGTGTGTTTGCTCCAAATGTAACTGCTCCAAGGCTTCCATGTGGATAAGGTTCCCATTGAATCAAATCTCCTTCTGCTTCAACTAATGTTCTTGCGGTTATTGTTGCGGCTATTTGATCGCCGCTGGTAATTGATCTTGCGCTTGTGCCTTCTTGTTGGCGAATGATTGTAAAAGTGTCTCCTGATATATTTGTAACTCTTACTATTTCAGCATTTGTGGTTGTTGGTTGTTGTCCTGATGGCCAGACTGTAGCATTAAATGGAGGTGTGGGGAATATTGATCCGCTACCAGAACTCACTGTCAAAGAAGTACCAGAATTAGGTGGTGATGGAGCAGTGGCAACAGTTGAATAAGCAAAATTGGTATGTGCGTCAGCCATAGTTTTTATGCAGATAAGACAAGCGATATTTTAGAAACAAAAATATTTTTTATCAAGCTAATTAAATTGAATTCAAGTTTATGTTATCACAATCGTTTATGAATTGTAAAAAAGATAAAATTAAAATTTTTCTCAGGAAGTTTAGTATTGTTTTTTTAAATCAAAATTACATTTGGCAAAGCTGATTTAAATGTTTTGACTTTATAAGTGTCAAGTGAGTTTTTTCTGGTTGTCAGACCGGGATCGTAAACCATTCTGCGATTTACTCCTTCGTTTTCTAACTTTATTCCTTTTTCTAAAGCTTTGCTTCTTGTGTTTTCTATTTTCGCAAGCCTTTTCTCAAAATGTTTTATAAGAGTACTTCGGTACGCTACAAGTCCGGATAGACTTTTTGTGCCGATGAGTTTTTTGATAGAATCCAAGACATTCACATTGTAATAAAAAGCCAGTCTTTTTTTGGGTATAAAATCAAAATGCGTTTCGCTATACATTATAGTATTTTGACAAAAATAAATTATTTCTGAACTTGCGGCATATAAAGCAGTAAGCACTTTTCTTAAAAATAAATAGTAGCTGGGATTTAGTCCAAAATCTGATATTAATTTTTCTCCAAATCCATTTGGGTGGTAGCAAATATTTATTATCGGAATTTTTTTGGAGAAAGAAATTTTAGCAAGATTTGTTTGAACTTCTGAGATGATGTTATCTTCTAATTCATTTGCGCCAAAGTAAATTATTGACTTTGAGAATCTTAGATCTGATGAAACATTTAGGGTAAAAATATCCTGATTTTGTTCATTTGCAATTTGCAATGTTGTGTTTTCAATTGTTTGTTTTTCGTTTTCTATTGAGTGTTGTTCCTTTGACTGGCTTATTGTGTTTATGCTGGATTGAAAATTGTTTGTTGTTTCTTGATTTTTTTCAAGATGTTGTTGATTAATTGACAGTTCCTTTTGCAGTTCAGATGCTTGAGAGATTGCTTCATTGGCGCTTGTGTGGAATGTGATGGAGAAAGTTTGGTTTGTTTCGTTTTTTTCACTAATTGTTGGTTCTATTTCTTCTGTTTTTGTATTAGCGCTGTTATTTTTGAATTCAAATTTGTTCGCTTTTAATTTTTCCAAATCTTCTTCGCTCCAACCTTTAACAGGCCAAAATCTTTCTACCAGCCAAGAAAGGGGATAAATCTGCTTCTCCCATTTGTTGCCAAAGAAAAGTTCTCTTGCATAATCTTGCGCTTTTTTTTGATCGGAATATTTTATTTTGTAAGGGAAACCAAAATCTCCTCCTTGAGTCCTAAACAGGTGTGCGTACCATGTGCTATGATTTACCAAAACTTTTCCTCCGGATAGCCATGTTTTAACAGCAACTTCTATCCCTTGCGATCCCCAGCTTCCAAATGCTTCGTCGCAAACATTTAATTCCCAGTATTTTTCCCTTGTTAACATCCAACAGCTTCCTTGCAAGCTCATAGTTTCTGTTAGTCCTTTTTCTTTTTTGTCTTTAATGTAAATTTCTCTGTGTTTGTAATCTTCGAAATACTGAAAATGCGGAGTTGAATCAAAACAGTAAGATGTGCTTTGCGGGTTGGGTTTGCCGATCCACATTATTTTTCTTGTGAATTTTGTACTGTCACATGGTATGCCAGTACCTTTGTAGTTAGTTTCCTGACATTTTGTTGGAGTTGGTCCTTGGTACCATTTTTTGCCGCATTTCAAGCATTTCCAGTCAAACGCCCATAGGTTTCGCATAATTGGTACCATGGTTACATTATCTTTCGTTTTTTGAAATGCTTCTATCATTTTTCTGTCAAAACCTTTGTCAAAAGCGCAGTGAGCGTCTACTTTCATTACATATTTTGCTCTAGATAGTTTGCAGGCTATGTTTGTGGCGGCTCTTTGTCCTACGCTTTGTGGTAGAAATACTACATTTACGCGTTCGTGTTGTGGGATAGGGGGATTTGCCCACGCTCCATCAAGCACTGCAATAATCTCGGTATCCGCTTCTATGTTTTTCAAAATATCCTCTATGGTGCGAGCCAGAAACATTTCATTTCTAGCTGGTATAAGTATGGAAAGCTCACTTGCCATAAGTGGCTGTATAATACTTGAGTTCAAATTCTAAAGTCAAAGTCGCAATTGCTAAAGTTGTTTTTTAGATTTTTAATTGCCAATAACTTTTTTTAGGTTAAACATTTCTTCTAAATTCCAGTATGGTAAATTTTTTATGCTTATCTCTTTCCATCCGGTAGGCGGGTGCTTGAAACTATCAAGAGTGACTTTTCTTGGAGAAAAATTTTTGTTATGGCGAATATCTATCAGAGGATCTTTTGATTCCCATGTCTCAAAGTCATCGTCGCTAAATCCGCCTCTGCGCACTTTTTTTGTTCCCGGTTCATAGCCCCATTTTCTTGCCCAATCTGGTTCGTGCCGTTTTGTATCTTTGTCAAAGCCTTCTTCCAAAATTTTTTTAAGCCTACGTCTGTAATGATTAAGCGCGAACTGGCGATTTACGCAAAGACCAGAAAGAGAAATTAATCTCTCATACGCAATAGCTCTATCTTGCGGGTAGTCCCATCTCCAAACATTTGAATTGTAGTAGAAAATATTGTCTTTGGGTGGTGTAAATTCAAAATGTGATGGGGGATAAAGCACATCATGTTCACAGAAAAATACATATTTAACTTTGCTTTTGTCTAAAGCCATGACAATTTGTTTAATCATGGTAACAATGGTGGAAGGTCCGTTAAGCACGTAATTTTCTCCAAGTTCAATTCTTTTATGTGTGACACTTACGATAGGCAATTTCGATTGCAGAATCAGTTTTTGGACAATACTAAAAATAGGCTCGTCCAGACGGTTGTCAGAGTAATAAATAATGCCTTTCCCTTGGTATTTTGTCATTTGAGTAAATTTAGGTATTTATTTGCGATTTTGTCTATGTGATATTTTTTGGCGGTTTTGATACAATCGCTTGCATATTTCTGATAAAGTTTTGTGTCATTTGCTAATTCTTTTAATTCGTTTATTAACTCCTCGCAGGTGGAAATAGGCACGTAACAACCTTTCATTTCGTGAAATGCCGGTTCATCGTATGCAATTGTTGGTATACCAAAGCTTGAAGCGTTAACAATTTTTAGAGGATTTGCAAGCATGGTTTTTTTGTAATTATAGTATGGCCTCCAAACTATTTGGACATCTATACTCATGTAAAAATTTACAATATCTAACCTTTGCTCGAATTTCGAATATTTGACAAGCTTCATTCCAAGTTGCTCAATCTCATGTTCCAGTCCCATTGGCAGATATCTAAAAGCGGCTAGTGTACCTATAATTCCAACGGTACTCACTTCTTTTCTGGTACGTATTTGATTTTCATAATTGCAGTGATGTTGTGGTATGTTTACCACCTCATTTTTAGGTAGAAGTTTTTTTAGAGTTTTATAATTCCATTCAGATAAGGCGATTGCTCCAATCTGAGGATTTTTTCTCAAAATTTCGCAATAAGGAAGTTCATCTACAAAATCTATGTAGGTTTTTTGTCCTACAAAGTTAAATTTCTCTCCTTTTTTGTAAGGCGGTTTGACATATATTGCAACATCATTTTCGTATCCGCTTGTTGGGTTTAATTTAGCGTTAATTTTTTCCGCTATTTGTTTGCCGCGTATTATGGAGGAAACTCTCCCCAAATGTCTATCCGGTCCCACTCTATATGGTTCTTTTGCAAAGATGGACATGGGAATTGTGTCTTTAAGATTTACAACTTGAGATATTTGTTTGTGTTTTATTATTACTAATCTGTTGTCATAACGTTTTCTATATTGAGGAATTTTTGGCATGTCAACATAGTAATTGCCAAGTTTTGATACTATTGATGGATCAGCCACATCTTCAATAATGTAAATGCAATCTTTTGACAACAAAGGCATTAATGTAAGACATGTGTTTATTTGATCTTGTGGGATATGCGACGCGTCGTCTATTACTATATCGATATCCGATCCTGTAAATTCAATTAACTTTTTGAGATCTAAAGGGTTTGATTGATCGCACAAAAAAGATTTTATTCTTCCCCAATTTATTAGCCGTTCAGGCAATTTGTCTGCGCCAAAAATTTCCGCGTTAGGGAAGTAATCTCGCCACATTAAAAGACTAGCGCCACTTCCTATGCCTATTTCCAATATTTTTTTTATTTCATTTTTTCGTTTGTCAAAAATGTCAAAGTAATATTCTGTATAACTGTGTTTTTTATAAGCAGGACATTTATCAGAGCCATATTTGTAAGCTAATTGACAAAGTGGAGTGTTTCTCATTTTTCTAAATTACTTTTCTTTGATCCACATCCAACTTCTCCAACTATCTCTTCTTTCTCCTTTTTCTGGTTTGTATCTGCCTAAGATGTACCAGTTTTTTATTTTGTAAGCGTTGACATAAGCATTTACAGCATAAATGACATGACAGATTCCAGCTGGGGTTTTTGGATTTGTGTAAATATAGTCATGCCCTGAGATAACGCCGCCTTTTTTGACTTTTTTTGACCATTCAACTATGTCCTCGATCACATATTTGAGTTGGTGATTTGCGTCAATGTATACAAAATCTAAAGATTCGTCTTCAAAATCACAAACCGCTTCCATTGATGTTTTTCGTATGATAGTACAATTTTTGAAAGGGGAGAGAATTCTTTTTGTATGTTCGTAGAAGCTATCTAGTTTTTCTTGACTGTGGCGGTCTTTATAGTCTTTGTCGTATTTCCATGGATCTATGGCAAAGAAAGTAAATCCAGCCTCGCAGAATTTTTTGGAGAATTCTCCTTTGTAAACTCCGATTTCAGCTCCGGTTTTAAATCCCATTGCCTTGAAAAAACCTGGTAAATCGTCTCTGCTACAATCAGGGATTTCAAAAGGTCTTCCTTTTTTGTTTTTTACAGCGTCAATCAGTTTCATTTACGGTTTTACAAACATCCAACTTGGCGTTTTATCCATTCCAAAGATATAAAAACTATCAATACCATAAGCTTTTATAAATGCGTCAACTACAGGTTTTACATGACAAATTACATTTCTCGCCCAAGGATCGGTACAAAAATAATCATGCCCAGAAATGATTCCACCACTTTTCACTTTGTCAAACCATGTTGCTAGATCTTGTGCTATGTGCATAAATCTATGGTCCCCATCGATGTATACAAAATCTAAACTGTTGTTCGCAAAATCAAGTGATGCTTCAAGTGAAGTTTTTCTAACTAGAGTGCAATTCGGGTAAGGGGATAAAGTTTGTTTTGCAATTTCAAAATTTTCGTTTTGCTTCTCTTGTTTATTTTCGCTTCTTCCCGCGCCGTAATAAGCAATCCATGGATCTATAGCGTACATTTTTAAGCCGGCGGCGCAAAAATATTTTGTAAAATCTCCTCTATAAACTCCAATTTCGGCGCCAGTTTTAAATCCCATTTCAACAAAAAAATCAGCCAAACTTTCTCTTTTGCAATTTGGAATTTCCACAGGTTTGCCCTTTAGTTTTATTGCGTCTATTAATTTCATGTTTTATTTTTTTATTAGTTTAATAGTTTAAAAGATTAAGCTTGGGTAATGAATAAAATTACGGTTTTACAAACATCCAACTTAACCATCTGTCTCTTTTCTCGCCATTTGTTGCATTAATTTTTCCTAGTAAATAATAGTCTGATATATTAAAAGACTTAACATATGCTTCTAGTATGTAAGCAACATGCCATATTTGATTTTTAGTTCCGGATTGCACAAAAAAATAGTCATGCCCTGAAACAATGCCTCCTTTTTTTACTTTTTTTGACCATTCATAAATATCCTCAGCAATATATCTGAACCCATGATTTGCGTCAATGTATACAAAATCTAAAGATTCGTCTTCAAAGTCACAAACTGCTTCCATGGATGTTTTTCTTATAATAGTGCAATTTGGATAACGAGAAAGAAGTCGTTTGGTGTGTTCATATTGAAAATCGAGTCTTTTTTGTCCTCTTGGGTGATTGTAGTCTTTATATACTCTCCATGGATCTATGGCAAAGAAAGTAAATCCAGCCTCGCAGAATTTTTTGGAGAATTCTCCTTTGTAAACTCCGATTTCAGCTCCGGTTTTAAATCCCATTTCCTTGAAAAAACCTGGCAAATCGTCTCTGCTACAATCAGGGATTTCAAAAGGCCTTCCTCTTTTGTGTTTTACAGCGTCAATCAGTTTCATTTTTTTAACTTTGGAATTTTAAATTATTATTTTGCCTTTTATGTAGTATGCTCTGATTTTACTGCCATGTCCCCAGTAGGGCAGTTCAGGTATTGGAGTTCTGTCTGATCGTGTGTAATATCTCATTCCGCGATGAGTTTTGATTTGAAAAACTGGATTTTTAGTTTTCCAGTGATAAATCTTGTCAAATACATCAGATTTTTTGTGTCTTTCTTTGGGAAAGTTTTTTTCCTCAACGCACCATTGTGGAGCGCCTTTGAATAATTTTGCAAGGGTTTCAAGGTAAAACTCGCGCCCCACAATTTGAGCGTGCGTTGCCCCTTCTTCTTTGAAGAAAAAATAATCTCGCTGGTCGGGCATGACATATAAATTACTATTTCGATAGCATTTGTCATATTCTTTTGGGCGGAATTCAAAATAATCTGGTGGGTATAAACAATCGGCTTCTGCCGATATGACAAATGGAGTTTTTGCTTCCTTACAAGCTATTTCCACTTGGCGAAACATATTAAAGCCGCTTGCTCCAACATCGCCAACACATATGTTTTTACCCAATTTAATGGGATATTGAGACACACTTATTATAGGCAAGTCTCCACAAACTTTGAGCAGATTTGCAATAATTCTTTGTTCGAATGCAGGGTCTTCTCTGTTGCTAGTATAGTAAATAATAGTAGCGTCTGGTTTTGACATATTTTGATAGCCAAACTTTAAGCTGTTGATTCTTACAGTTGAAAGAATAAAACATCAACTTCTTTTTGCAACTAATATACCAAAGTCAAAAAAGTATAAATAATCAATTTGAGTTTTCAAAAAGCATTTTATTGCATCAAGCGGGGTTTCAACAATTGGTTCGTTATCGTTAAAGCTGGTGTTTATCAAAATGGGGATTCCGGAGATGTCTTTCCATTTGGATATAAAACCATAAAACCATGGGCTTAAATTTTTGTTTACACTTTGCAATCTTGCTGTGCCGTCAAAATGTACGACCGCTGGAATTAATTTTTGCTTTTCTTTTTTCACTTTTGTCGCAATTGACATGTAAGGAGAAAGTTGTGTGTCTTCAAACCATTCTGGCACTTCTTCTTCCAAAATAGAAGGCGCTAGCGGCCTATACCAAGCGCGATGTTTCACCTTTTGATTGATGGTGTCTTTCATTGTTGGGTTTCTTGGATCGGCCAAAATGCTTCTGTTGCCAAGAGCGCGTCTTCCTGACTCACTTCCTCCTCCAAAAACAGCTACTATTTTTTGATCCGCGATTTTTTCCAAGACTTCATCATCTTTTGAGTTTTTTACAAAAACTTTATCTTTGAATGCCGATAATGATTTTAAGACTTCAGATTTTGCATATTTCCTTCCCAAATAAGGTGACATATTTAAATATGTTTTTGATATTCTTTTATTGCCTAAGATATGGTGCCATAAATATCGTGCAGATCCCAAAGCAAGTCCAGCGTCGTAAGGGACAGGATCGCAAAATATGTTTTTAATTCTTGTAATTCTTTGTTTTAGTTTGCCTATCATTACACAGTTAAGAGTAACACCTCCCGATAGACAAATGTTTTCGTGCTTTAAACCATTAACAAAGTTTTTCAAGTGAGCAAAAAATAAATTTTCAGAATATTCCTGAAGTGAAGCGGCAACATTAAATTTCTCTTTCTCTGAAATTTTTGCAATTCTTATAAGTTCAGGGTGGTTTTTGTCAAATTCTTTAAACAATTCAGTGTATTTGGGTTCTCCAAGTGCCGCCATTGCCATTACTGTTCCTTCTTGTCCTCCATGTGGTGGCCCAACGGAAAGACCAAATATCCATTTGGTTGATAGATTCCAAATTCTTCCTATTGGCATTTGGTTGGGATTGAATATCTGAATTCTTTTTATTTTGTTTCCAAGTCCTTCATCTATGGTGAAGGTTGTTGGAACTTTTCCTTCTTCATTGCCAAATCCGTCAATTGCCACAATTAACGCGCGGTCAAAATTGCTGGTGTAAAAAGCGTTTGCTCCATGCGCCAGGTGGTGCCCAAATTCGTAATATTCGCCTTTGTTTTTGGTTAAAATCTGATTCATTTTTTCAATATATTTGGCTTGATGACAGATTTCATGGTATTTTTTGCGCGCAGTGCCAACAACATTTGCAAAAGTGAAATATTTGATGTCATCGTATTTATCTTGTCTTTCAAAAAAACTTCAACCCGTCTCCATATTCCATTTTTACCCTTGAAATTCTTTCTAACTCTTCGTGTATTATTGGTATTCCGTTTTCCAAAATAGCGTATGCAACGTCGTGTCCTGAGTGGAAGCCAACTATCTTTGTTGTTTTTTTCCTTGCTTTTTTGATTTTGTTCATATTCAAACTTTTACACTCAAGCCTATTTTTTTGTCAAATAGGTTAGGAAAATTATTTCTTAGCAAGTATTCTCTGATTGGCGCTTTATAATGTTTGTTTTTTAATTCTACGGCAAGCCATAAAAATTCCTGTACTACCTGTTTGTCCAAAAAAGGGTAACGTGTTTCTACACAGTGGCTACCTGCAACATATTCTTCTTTGCCCAGATATGAGTACTGGTATCCATCGTAGAAATTCTTCCACAGTTTTAGCGGAATTTTTTTGGGGAACTTGCCTTTGAATTGGCTTTGGTGAGGTTTCAAAGCGTAATCTCCAATGACTTCATCTCCTCCTTGTCCGCTTAAATAAACTTTTCTTGATTCTGATTTTGCCATTTTACAAATTCGCGACAATGCCAAAGACGCGCTATCGGTATGTACCGTTTGGTTTATTTTATATCTAAAAGGTTCTACATTTTTATTAAGCCAATCTTTTTCTTCAGCAAAATCTGTCGATTCATCTAAGTATTCATATTCTGAAAGCAATTTAATTCTTTTTTTTAAAATTTTTTCATCTTACTTTCCTTTTACAATGTAAGCCTTGAATGGAATTTTTAATTTGAGTAAAGCACAAGCAATTGCTCCGCTATCGTAACCGCAGGACAGTCCAATGAAGCAATTCTCAACGGCGCGTTTTTTCACCGCATTTTCAAACGCCCAGATCCAATCTTCATAACTTTTTTTATGTTGACGCAAGTCCCAATTATATATATTTTTTCTTTCCTTTATTTTGCTCTCTAGGTCCAAAACCAAAATGGTGTTTGCGGGCATTTTTTCTCCACCCACTCCTGATTGGTAACTTGCGCATTCCAAACCGTTTACCCAAAGTGGTTTTGTGGCGAACAAATCGGTTGCAAATATTGCCAATTTTTTATCAAAATCATACAAGGCGATAGCCCATTCTCCGTCCAGATATTTTGGAAACTCAGTACCGTATTTCTTGTAAAGCGGGATAATGTTTTCGCCGTCAGAATTGGTAAATTTATGATTATAAATTTCGCCATTATAAACACAAACAATATCGCCGTTTATAAAAGGTTGGGGAGTGAATTTGCCGGTGACAGAAAGCAAGTTGTGCACGAATGTGAAACCATTTATCTTTACTTGATTTGTGAAGTCTGTACCTCGTTTTTGGATGTAAAAATTGTTGCCTGATTTTTTGTAAACCAAAAAGCCGCACATTGAGGTTAATCAAAAAAATCTAGAATTGTTAGACTTTAACTACCGCCCATGTGCTAGGAGCAAGGAACATAAGCTTTAGCTTTTTTTCCGCAACGAATTTGTTTACAGCTTCCACTACCCCAAAGCCTCGTCTGTAATCGTGTCCCACTAGGAATTTTCCATATTTGACTTTTGGATACCAGCTGACAATGTCTTTGGTACATCCTTCTACAGAATGATCGGCGTCTATATATACGAAATCAAAATAGTTATTTGGGAATCTTTCTGCAGCCTTGGCTGTGTTTTCAACTATGATTTGAACAAAAGGCAGATAATTAACCCTGCTTCTGAAGTATTCAAATTGTGCCTCTAATTCTTTTTTAGAATACTTTGCGTCTTTCTCGCTATGAACTCCTTCGTTACGCCAAGAATCAACAGCAACAGCAAGTTTGGGACCGTGAGCAATCATGTTCATAAAATTATCTCCTTTAAATACCCCAAGCTCGCATACTCTCTGGCAATTATACTTGCGCATAAAAGGTTCCCAGATTTTGTAGTAATTTCTTGTTTTGATCGCTTTAAAGTCTGCCTCTATGGCGTTTAAATCTGTAAATAACATAACCTTTTTAAATATTTTTACACTATTTTTTTAGTAAATACCATAGTTTGCAAAAATTTTCATCAACCTTTCCGGCAGAATTTGACGGTACTTATCCAGATGGTGTTTTTTGTGCGGATGAAAATGCGCCACTTTGATTGGTTTTTCACTTATTGTCAGGTTTTCTGCAATTTTGTAGACGCCAATATTGTATGTTTGATTCATCATTTCGTATCTTTCATTTATATTATCTATGTTGTTCTCCCACATATAAGTTAGAGCGTTTTGTTCGTTGGAGTTGTGAAGGTTCATGTAATAATAGATTTTCTCAAATATATCTCTTGATGATTTTTTGAAAAAGAAGCTACCGGCGTTCCAAAGTTTGGGGTTGTATGCTCCATGTGTGGTAAATCCCGCGTCTTTGCTTAGTTTAACTTCAAATGGCACCAATTGAAACGCATCGTGATCATGAAACCAGTAAACCTCATTATCGTCTATTAAATTTCTGTTAAAAAGTTCATTTATTGCCGGTATTTTGGTGGAACGGTTTTGATCAAACACTGAATAGTTGGCAACCACAACTGAACTAATTCCTTTGTATTTGTATTCAAAGTTTGTGACTAAAATTATATCGTGATGGGTAACTCCCAAACTTAAACAATTATCAATTTGGATTTTAGTTAAAGTATCGTGCTCTTGGGAGAATTTTTTATCGACTGGATTTATGTAGATAAGCAACTGTTTCATTTTGCAAAAGATCTTATGGTATTTTTTTCTCTCATTTCATTCATTATCTTATCTAAGTGTGTTGATGATATATTTTGCTTTTTTAACCATCTTAAAAACTCGTTAATATTTTGAGATTCTGCGCGAGTAGGTTTCCAGCCTAGTTTTTGTATTTTGGATATGTCTGATACTGAGTGCCTGATGTCTCCCAATCTATACGAGCCGGTTGATATTTTAAGATCTTTGTTCAATGATTTTGCAATCATTTTTGCTAATTTTGCTATGGTGTATGATTTTCCACCACCTACATTGTATATTTGATAGTTTGATTTTGGATTTGTCGCAGTTACCAGATTTGCGTTGGCGACATCTTTCACTGAAACAAAATCTCTTAAATTGTTTCCGTCTTCATATAAAGAAATAGGTTGATTGTTCATGATCTGAAGCGCAAATATTCTTAATGCGCCAGAATATAAGTTCTTTACATTTTGTCTTGAGCCATGAGCTATGGAATAACGAAGTACTGAGGTTGGAATATTATATAGTCTTCCTAATTTTAGTCCTATTAGCTCTTGAGAGTATTTTGATATTGCATATTGATTTGGTGGATCAGCTTGTTGTTCTTCGCTATTTTTTAGATAAGTTAGACTCTGGCCACACATTGGACATATTGGGTCCCAACGATTTTCCTTTTTAAGTCTTTCGGGAACTTCTTTTGGGTATAAAACTCCATGTCTTTGGCATTTCCATTTTCCAAATCCATAAACAAATTGAGAGGACGCTATCACAACTTTTTCTATATTTAGTTTGTTTTTTACTACGGCTTCGTATAGGTTTGCTGTACCGACAGTATTTATTTGAAAAAATCTTGAAAATTCAAGATGGAAATCCATTATTCCCGCAAGATGTATTACAACTGAAACATTTTCCAGCGACATCTCCCAATCTTTTATGTTTGTTACATCGCCGATTACCTTCTGCGCTTTTTTGTTTATGTAACTTGGCCATCTTCCTTCGTGTGCCGATAAATTGTCCATTATTCGGACTTTGTAACCGTTATTGATGAATTTATCTACTGTATGACTGCCAATGAATCCGGCACCTCCGGTTATTAGTACCAGATCATCTTTTTTCATAGTTTTTACATCACATTAAAATCTGATAAATCAACCAAATTGCTAAGCACAGTAGTTGCCGGTTCTACATTTGCAAAATCGTACCTGTATTTAAAAAGTGGATAAATTGTTGAATAGTGATAATTGCGTTCTTGATAAGCATCAGAATCATGGATAATTATATACTTACCAAAATCCTTTAACTTTTTAATTTCTTCAACTCGTCTTTCAGAAGGCGAGTGATCAACCAAAACCACATCCCAAGGCTTCAAAATGTAATTTTCTATCTCATCCCAATTGTTTGCGAATATGAATCTATGTCGATATGGAGTACCTCTTTTAGATTGATAATATTTTCTTGCAAAATTAAACCACATTTCGTTGTTTTCTATGCTTAACAAATTTCGCTTTTGAAGTTTGCATGTCCAATGAAGGTAGGGGGTAGAGAATACTCCAACTCCCAGTTCCAGCACATCTTCGCTTGTCATTTCCATAGCTTTCATCAGCACTGGCAAAAAAGTGCTATATCTTATTGACACATTCATGTTTGTTGCCATATTTGATAATTAATATTAGTTTCTTTTTTTGGTTAGTTAACTTTGTTGCTCCGGGTATACCCAGAGGTTTCTGTCTTCAGGCCATGTTGGAACTGGCCAGAACTTTTCCAAAAGCCATGAGAATTTGTATTTTAGTTTTGGGTTTTCGTTGTTGAGAAAGTGTTTTGACAACCATTTCCACCCACCGCGGTACTTAAGATGCGACTTATGCTTCCAAGCCGATGTTCCGCCTGTTTCTTTGTAGTACCTAGAATTTTTGAATAAATGCCCGTACCATGTTTTTTTATTTACTTTTACTTCTCCGCCATTTAACCAGTATTTAAGTCCCACTTCCATTTGTTCTCCGCCAAATGTACCGCAGGTTTTGGGATTATCGTCTAAAAAGCCAACTGTTTTCATAAAATATTTTCTGTTTGCCACATAACAACTTCCCTGGAAAGTCATAGTATCATCAATTAAAAAATCTTTTCTTTCAATTCTTTTTTCTTTCCATTCTATAGGGAACATTGCAAGACCAAAACTTGTATTTATCGGATAGCAAAGATAGTGATAATCTTTTGGCGGAAAACGAGTTTCTCTTCTCCAGCCATCCGCGTATAAACCATATCTTCTTGGAATTATAAGCCAGTTTTCTTGCATGTGATTGCAAATTTCCACATCAAATCCCGGAGCGAATACGCAGTGAGCGTCCACTTTCATAATATATTTGCCTTTTGCTTCTGATAGCCCGCGATTTATTCCTCCTCGCATTCCAAGTGGGGAGCTAGGGTAGTGAAATTTTACTCTTTTATCTTTTTCCCCAAAATTGACTTTTTTTCCATCGTCAACATTTACAAAAATCTCTATGTCGCCATGTGCGTTTTCTAGGATTGAGTTAATTGTATTAACAAGATATGGTTCGTTGTACGATGGAATTATTATTGACAACATAAAGTATTTGCAATTTGTACTTTAATAAAAGAGCTGACAAAAAATGCGCAAAAAAATTTATCGTTAATCATTGTGCCTAAAAATTGACAGATTTTTCTTTATGATAAATTGATATGACAAAGTCTCCGTCGTCTATCGTTTTCCAACCTTTTTCTAATTTTATAGTTTCTATTCCATTTGTTATTCCTTCAGCTTTAATGTCCCAAAAATGTCCACGTCCTTTATGCGCGGTTTTTTGGTTGTGAGCATGTCTTAGGTAGATGTAACCTCCGACTTTGCAGATTCTTTGCATTTCACAAAGCGCGGCTTTGGCGTCTGGTGTATGGTCTAAAGCATTGACACAATGAACTACATCAAAAGATTCATCTTCGTAGGTAAGGTTTTCCATGTCTTGGTATTCAAGTGGAGTTACAAGTTTAACTCCGAAAGGTTGAATTAACTTAAGATAGGCTTCCGCGCGCAAATCTGAAGCAATTATAGAGATTTCTACATTTCCCCAAATATTTCCAAGTGTGCAAACAGGTCCAGAACCAAGATCTGCAATTTTTACTTTGTTTTTGCCTCGCAATAACCTCGCAAAATAGTAAGGTCCCGGGAAAGGACGATTGTACTCGTGTAGAAGTTGTTTTATTCTACGTTTGTAATGCTCTGGTATATCGTTTTTATTTTTATCACAGTCAGACATTGTACCGATAAACTTTTTTTCTTTTTTACATTCCCCATTTCGGTTTGATTTCTTTGTTATAGTATTCTTCCCATACCGACAAGGCGTATGTCCAGCAAGCCTCGTTGTTTGAAGGGTTTTCTGTTGTACCATTGTTGTGAGTGCGTGGGAAACTTCGATGTTTGTGAGCGTGCCAAGTTTTTTTATTTACCATTAGCTTGCCTCCTGCTTGCCAAGTTTTAAAAACCATCTCATGACTGTCTTGGTAATGTGGACCATACCCTTCGTTTTGAAGCTCAACAATCACTTTGTCCCACCAAGACCTTGGCATCATCCAACACGAACCTTGCATGGCCATTGACTCTTGAATTGGTTGGCTGTCGTCTCCCGGAGCTTCAACTCCTGTAAATTTGCGTACCCTTTCATTTACGCGTTGTATTTTTAGTTTCATGTGATCAACAGGTGGTATGTTCATAATCTCCCATTTCACTGGATCCAAAAAGTACCTGCGTGGTGTCACAATCCAATTTGGTTCGCATTCGCTAGTTAGGATGACATCAAATCCCGGACCAAAGGCGCAATGCTCATCCGTTCGCATAATAAATTCTCCTCTGGCTATATCAACTCCTGCGTTTATGGCTCTTCTCATGCCTCGGTTTCTACCAAGATGTATATAGCGAACTCTTGGCTCTTCAAGAATTGGAGCAGGTGGCCAATAGCCATCAAACACAGCTATTATTTCTATTTCTCCTCTGGCATTTTGCAAAATAGAATCAATTGTTTTCCAGAGATAAGGATCTTTGTATGATGGAATTATGATTGACAACATCAAAGAAATAATACGAATTTATTCGAAATATTCAATATAGTGTTTATCAGTGTATATTAGAACACATTGTAGTAATAGTCATAATCCAGCCAAGCTCTTTTGTCCCAATTTTCTTTAAAGTTGCTATCTCCTTTTATGTATCTAAAGGAATTATTTTCAGTGTCTTCTCGTATGATAATCCAAGCGCCGTCTTTATTTGTATAGCCATAATAGGTAATTGTACCATCGTCAATTTCACTGATTCTAAATCCATCCATTGGCTGTTTTTCTGCGGGGTCTATTGTTCTGCCAGTTGTATCTCCAATTGCC
>JANWVB010000016.1 GCA_025057695.1 Patescibacteria group bacterium | reverse complement strand
TCCTTTGTGACATGCCCAACTATAAACACGGGAATATTCTTAGTTTTAGCCAAACGAACAAGCCGAAAAGCACACTCGCGAATTTGTCCTACTGACCCTGCCATTCCTGTTAAATCAAGTGTTTGCATAGTCTGAATAGAGTCAACTATAAGTCCACAAACAGGCAAATCTTCTTTAGATAGAATATCAACAATTTCATCTATGTCAGTGCTCTCAATGAGTTCTATTTGTTTGGATCTAATACCTAATCTCTCAGATCTAACTTTTATCTGTTGTGCAGATTCTTCTCCGCATGCATAAAAAATAAGATTTTGAGTTTTTTTTGAGAGATTCTCCGCAACTTGCATAAGCAGTGTCGATTTACCTATACCCGGCTCTCCAGCTATTAATACAACTTGGCCATTTACCAAACCTCCTCCAAGAACTCTGTCCAATTCCGAAATATTTGTTTGTATTTTCTTCGTGTGTGAAAATGACACATCTGATAAATTTATTCTTGGATTTTTATTACTCAATAAAGATTTTTTATGGCTTTTTAATGGCAATTTATTTTCCTCATATGATTCCACCAAAGACCCCCAACTACCGCATTCCGGACATCTTCCCGCCCAACCTGTCTGGGAATAACCACACTGCTGGCAAACATATAATGATTTAGTTTTCGACATACAAAAATATTATCATAGTAAATTACTGGTTCTAGTTTTAAATTCAACAACTAAACAACACAAATGTATTCCCAATATTAGAAGAAAAACCTCTCTATAACTGAAAAAAACAAAAAACTTTTTGAAGTGTTACTTATACCCCAAAGGTTTAGAAGTCAAAACAAGCCCTAATGATATCTTGCGGGCGGAAACGTCTATGTCCTCTATATAAACATTCACCTCATTCCCAATCTCATATTTTTGACCGGGAGGAATTTTTGTTATATGCACCAAACCTTCAATGCCTTTTTCCAATTGCACAAAAACGCCATATTCAGAGACTTTTGTAACTACTCCCATAACTTTCGTGTCTTTTTGGTATTTCTCCAAAGCCTTGCTCCAAGGATCTTCTTGGGCTTGCTTAACAGATAATGCTAACTTTCCATCTCTTTTTTCAATTACAGTAACTTTCAAAGTTTGGCCAATAGAAACAAAGTCGGAAGGATTTACAACCTTTTCCCAAGACAATTGAGAGATATGCACTAAACCTTCAACCTTCACCTCTTCTCTATCTTTGCCTTTTTCTAAAATTACTGGAATCTGAACAAAACATCCAAAATCAGAAATATTCACAACTTGCCCTTCATACACATCTCCTATTTCTATCTGTTGCATGGCTTCGCGAATTTTTGACAACTCCTCTTTCTCTGACACTTCTTTTTCGGATAAAATTATTTTTCGTTTCTCATAATCCAAATCAAAAATTCGCACTGTCAATGTCTTGCCTTGCAACTGCTGAATATCTTTTGATAATTCTTTGCCTATCTGAGATGTGGGGATAAAACCAGTCAAGCCTAAAATATCAACTATAAGTCCTGAAGGCATAACCGTTTTGACAACAACCTGCAATTCCTCCCCTTTCTGGAAAGAATCTTCTATATTAGCCCATGTTGCGTCATATGAAGCGCTTCTGAAAGAAAGGATCGTAAAACCTTCGTTAGTTTCTGGGATCAGAACACGAGCTTCAACTTCATCGCCAACTTTAAGAGTTTTGACAAAATCAGAAGATTCTTTAAAAGCTTTCTCCGCAACAATTCCTTCTGATTTTGCACCAATATCAAGCACAACACGATCATGCTCAATACGCAAAACTTTTCCTTTTACTTTATCACCTGCTTTGAAGGTCTTGACAAAAGGGGAATGTTTAGACAACAATTCCGCCATTACATCTTTAGAAGAATCAGCTTTAATTTTTGTTGACACTGTTCATACCACCTTTCTTTATAACAATCAATCTCAACATAAAACTCTTAACCAAGATTCTACTAAAATTAAAAAACCCAAACAACAAAAAGCATCTAAAATTTTTAAAAAAACGGCCCAGCAACGAGCTATTTTCGCATACGGTCGCCCATATACTATCGTCACCGCTGGCACCTTTCACTTCTCTGTTCGGAATGGGAAGAGGTGGGTCGATGCCGCTCAAGTCACTGAGCCGTGTCAAAACGCAAAGTTATTGCGCTTTGATTCCTGAAGAGAAAGTAAAAAAGCTATCCCTTTTTTTATGCGCTGAGTAACAACACAATTATCAGCTACAAAAATTATAGCTGAAAACAAATTTTCTTACGCAACGCATAAATAATAAGTTAAGAAGAAAGAAAGATTTGAATTGACCAATTCGGGACCGGTAAGCTTAACGCTTTAAAGGCGCTTCTACTGCCGGCCGAACAACCTGGTATTCTGCCAGGGGTCTTCACTTGCCTTCACAGGCAAGAACGAATCCTAATCTTAGGGTGGGCTTCCTGCTTAGATGCTTTCAGCAGTTATCCCTTGGGAACGTAGCTACCCGGCGTTGCGACTGACATCACAACCGGCACACCAGGGGTTCCCCCAGCCAGGTCCTCTCGTACTGTGGCCAGCTCCCTTCAAGATTCTACGATTCCACCGGATAGAGTCCGAACTGTCTCGCGACGTTCTGAACCCAGCTCACGTACCGCTTTAACGGGCGAACAGACCGACCCTTGGGACCTTCTCCAGCCCCAGGATGCGATGAGCCGACATCGAGGTAGCGACCCGCGCCGTCGATATGGACTCTCGGGCGCGACTACTCTGTTATCCCCGGGGTAGCTTTTATCCATTAAGTTCCGTGATCACCCATAGATCATCGGAAGATCACTAAGACCTACTTTCGTACCTGCTTCAGACGTCTCTGTCGCAGTCAAGCCGGCTTACGCCTTTACACATTGACGCATGATGTCCATCCATGCAAAGCCGACCTTTGTGTCCCTGTGTTACTTTTTGACAGGGTACCGCCCCAGTAAAACTACCCGCCTAACACTTTCCTTGAAGCCGTCTCCAGGCTTCTTAAGTAAGATCTGCCACGCTCCAAAGGGAGGTGTTTCAGGATCGCTTACGCTCCCTCCTACGCTAAACAATTGGCTCGCGCAAATCAATGTCAAGTTGTAGTAAAGCTCCACGGGGTCTTTTTGTCCAGGTGGAATTAGGCCGCGTCTTCACAGCCAACGCTATTTCGCCGAGTAAAGGTTTAAGACAGTTGCTTGCTCGTGACGCCTTTCGTGCGGGTCGGAACTTACCCGACAAGGAACTTCGCTACCGTAGAACAGTTATAGTTACTGCTGCCGTTTACCGGAGCTTAACTTCAAAGCATTGCATCCAAAAATGAATGCAAACTTCTCCGCTTAACTTACCGGCACTGGGCAGGCGTCAGCCCGTATACATCCTCTTTCGAGTTTGCACGGACCTGTGTTTTTGATAAACAGTCGGCAAGCAATCTTTTGCTGAGATCTGCGCAAAACGCAGACAGGACATCTCCCTAAGTTACGTCCAGCTAATTTGCCGAGTTCCTTAAACCTCTTTCTCTCGCTCGCCTTAGTGCTCTGACACCAACCCACCAGTGTCGGTTTGCGGTACGGCTTGCTGTAAATCTCACTGCGAACCTTTTCTTGTAGACAAAATATACAAAGATCACCCATCTCTCAATGGATTTTGCATCACTGCTTAGATAAACGCAAAAACGGATTTTCCAATTTTCACTTCCTAACAGTTTACACCCTCATTCACTGCAAGGGCCTTTGCTATCTCATCCAGTCAGTCCCCAGCTAAACGCTAAAAGCGTGCGTTTTGCAACGCAACGATTTACAACAAGTTGCAGAATATTAACTGCATGTCCATCAGCTACGCCATTACGGCCTCACCTTAGGTACCGACTAACCCGTCGAGGACGAACCTTCCGACGGAAACCTTGGGTATTCGGCGGATGGGATTCTCACCCATCTAGTGCGCTACTCAAGCCGGCATTCTCACTTCTTATCGCTCCATCAGTTTTTACAAACTAACTTCACCGCAATAAGAACGCTCCCCTACCACTTCTGCCAAAAAGGCAAAAATCTCCAGCTTCGGCATCATCTTTATCCTCGATACATTTTGGGCGCTTTTTCTCATTCGACCAGTGAGCTGTTACGCTATCTTTAAAGGATGGCTGCTTCTAAGCCAACCTCCTGGCTGTCTGTGAGAAAAAACTTCCTTTGAAACTTAAGATGAATTTAGAGGCCTTAACCGAGAGTCAAGGTTCTTTCCTTCTCGTCTTATCAGCTTAGCCCGATAAGACTGTCTAGCTACGCATACTATATAGCTATTCGGAGTTTGGTTGAATGAACTCAAGTTGCCTCTCGCCCACCCATCCAGTAGCTCTACCGCCATATAGTTTAACATAGCCACGGCGCCTATACGCCTTTCGGGGAGAACCAGCTATCTCCGGGTTCGGTTGGCATTTTACCCCTAACCACAAGTCATCCGAACATATTGCAACATGTACCGGTTCGGGCCTCCATTCGTATTTCTACGAATTTCACCCTGCTCATGGTTAGATCACCCGGTTTCGGGTCTGCCACGTGCTGTAATTAATCGCCTTTTAAGACTCGCTTTCGCTTACGCCTCCGCCCATTTAAACGGGCTTAGACATACAGCAAATGGCAACTCGCCGGCTCATTCTTCAATAGGCACGATATCACTATGTACAGCGTAGAAAACCTAAATTTAAAAAAGCAAAATAAATATTTAAGAAAAATAATTTTTCACTTAGGTTCTTTATGCTGTACATAGCTCTATCGGATTGTCCGCAGACAGTTTCAGGTTCTATTTCACTGAGCGTCCCGCTCTTCTTTTCGCCTTTCCCTCACGGTACTAGTTCACTATCGGTCTATGTTTATATTTAGCCTTGGAGGATGGTTCCCCCAGATTCCCACGGTGTGGATGCACCGTAGTACTTAGGATACTTCCTGCGACTTAATTCATTTCGGATACGAGACTTTCACTCTCTATGGTCAACTATTCCAAATTGTTCTCCTATAAATTAAGCTCGCGTTATGGAAGTCCTGCAACCCCACCTGCGTAGCAGGCAAGCAACAATCAATAAATTAAGTCATCAAAATTTATCATAACAAAACTTATTGATTTATTACCTGCATGCTACGCACGTGGTTTAGGCTCTTGCCGTTTCGCTCTCTGCTACTTAGGCAATCTCGCTTGATTTCTCTTCCTTCGGGTACTTAGATGTTTCAGTTCCCCGAGTTCCCGCCACTTTTGTTATCAATTTTCCAAAAGGAAAATTGTTTGGCAAAAGGGCGCTGCATGATGAAATGCAGCGGGTTCCCCCATTCGGACACCGCCGGATCAATGGATCTTAGCTCCTTCCCGACGAGTATCGCCGCTATGTGCGTCCTTCTTCGGTAAACATAGCCAAGGCATCCTCTGTCTGCGTTAGTATCAAATCTTCTTTCTCCTTTATGCAAAGCGATCAGCTAACAGCATAACTCCTAATAAATTTTTAACGAACAAATTACGCCAAAAAGCTACAAAAGCCTGCTATTAGCTAAGCGCTTTGCATAAAAGGATAAGCTTATACTCTTCGTGTTTTTTATACACGGCCTTTCTCTTCAGGATGTCAAAGTGCAAATACTATAAAATTTGGTAGTTAGCATTTAGCAGTTAGTAAAGATTGCGCAAAGACAAAAAACTAACTGCCAGATGTTAACTGCCAAAAAGCTAAAAATTCGTAAGCGCAATTTGTTTATTTTTTTAATTTCTGTAAAAGATTGGCAAGTGAAAATTAAAACAACAAGTTAAAAAGTCAAAGCCTCAAAAAAACATAACTATCAACCAAAAAACAAGCCAAGAACAAGCATGTGGACCCGAAGGGACTCGAACCCTCTACCTCCTCATTGCAAATGAGGTGTTCAAGCCAGTTAAACTGCGGGCCCGCATCAAACCGAAACGGACTCCGCATTAAGTGTCATGCTTGGTCGTTTCTTGTTTTTAAATTGCGCACACAATTTCAAAACAAAAATAAAGGTGCAAAAAATAGTAAACCTTAGAAGCCTAAAGAAAGCTTGAAGTTATCAGCAAGATATATAAACTTACGAAATTAAAGGAAACAGAAAATAAACATTAATTTTTTTATTTGGCAAAAAGATTTCATTTATCTTACAAAAAACTTCAAGCAGAACTTTAAGCTCTACTTGGCACTTGCTAGTATACGCTATCCCAATCATCTAGTCAAGAAGGTAAAAGACACCAAAGTAGTCAGTCATAAATTAATAAGCATAAAAAATTACAGAATCAAAGAATGAGAAACTATAAAAAAACAATTCAAAGAAAACTGGTCTAGTCATATTCCATATGCCTTATTCCTAAACATCTATAAACAGGCAATGTTGTACCAGAATCATGTAAATATTTTGCCATTTTCTCAAAAATCAACCAAAGACAAGCACCGGCAAAATAGGCAACAAAATCGCTAGGATCAAAAGTTGTATTTGGTAAAATCCCAGATCCTTGAAGACACTCAATTAAACTTGGCGCAATGAATCCTAAAGAAAAAGAGGTTTTATCTTTGGATTTAAGGATCGCTTTAGATATTGATGCATAAAAAGGCCCAGCCATTATGTCTAGAAGTTTGCCTTGCATAAAAGCTGGCAACAAGTGTCTAGTATCATCACTTGCTTCAAAAAATTTCAAATACAATGCAAGAGATGAAAAAGTCAAAATGCATAATAAGTTTTTGGTCAAATCGGAATAGTTTATCTTAGTAATTTTATTTTCAACTACACAATATCGATTACCACATTCGCACATGTCTTCTTGTTCTAGGAATTATCTTGAAAATTAGTCAAATTATTAACACAAAAAAGAACCACAAGTTCCATAATACAAATGCAATAATTCAAAATTAATAAATGTACAAGACTAAAATAGCTATAGTTTAGGTTACCTTAATAATCCGGCATTTTTTTGATTGTGGGCACGCCAAGAATCGAACTTGGGACCTCCAAATTATCAGTTTGGCGCTCTAACCACTGAGCCACGTGCCCGCAACAAAAAATTTAACACCTAATTATAGCAAAAATTTACTAAATAAATCGGTAAAACATAAAAAAAGTAAGAAAGTAAAAACTATTTTTAGAGATAGAATATTTTTTGATATATTAAAAGCAGAAAATCTTTTGATAGACTAAAAGTCAAAATGAGTAACGAAATAGAATCAAGAGAATAGCAGAAAAACATTCAGAAAAAACGACAAGACCCAGATTGCATTATCTCAGACTTTGTAAAAGCGCTAGACAAGGCTTGCGAAGCTTATGAGCTAGTAAATAATAAACACAAAGGTTAAAATTGGCACTTTTAAACAGTGATAAACAAGCAAATTTAATCAGTCTTTCATGGACACTGAACCAACAAATACAATAAGTAGGAGCAGATTTATAAAAAGTGCGGCAGTATCAGGTGCAAGTTTTACTGCCACAGGATTAGCAACTTACATTCTTAGAAAAAAAATAATCCTAATGTCTCAATTTTGCCAAAAGCAACAACAACCAATACATAACTTGACTCAACGAAGAAACGAATAATACCCCAGTGAAATTTGAAAACATGGAAATAGGAATTGACGGAATATACTTAAATTACAATAACATATTAAACCGCAAGAAAGACAGGGTGGTTGCATCTGCAGGATCTGTGAGCTTAAAAGTGGCAAACGCTTATGTTCATTGGGGATAACCAAACCGAGAAGGAAAAGTTGGGCAATTACTTCTTACTGTTGATATAGATACAGCAATTAAATTAATAGAAAATTCTAAAAAAGGAACATCTATCGTGAGAATGTTAAATAGCTATCCAGAAAAGATTTTAAACACTATTATCGCTGGTAACAATCTAGAAGAAAAAATGCCAAGTGAAGGACCCATCTCCATGATCGAAGCAATAGGCATAAAAATTCCAGATCAAGAATTAAAACAGCTACAAAATGATTACTTAAGTAAACACAATAATCCTGTTGAAGCATGCAGAGCAATGCTTAAAGATGGTGTATATACCGAAGGATTAGACGCTCAAGGGCGGGGAGCTCCTGGTGGGGGTTTGTGTGCTACTGCTACATGCTTTATTGAAGCCTTAGGCAGATCTCTCACTTTGGCAGTAGCTGACAAGATCTTTGACCTAGGACAGGGAAAAATCTCAATGACAGAAGCAATAGAATTAGCTGATAAATACCTTCATGATCCTAAATCAAATAAAAAATTCCTCCCGTCACCAACTAATCACGAAGAAAAATATCAACCTTCCAGATCAGAAAAAGTAGTCCCAAGAAGGTACGAAGACGGCACTCTTTTTGCAAAAGTTATAAGAGATAGAAATGGAAATCCACAAATTGTCCCTAAAGGTAGTGTTGACTACAACCCCACAATACCACCAGGCATTACAATTCAACCTGATTTTCAGGTTGGTTTTATAAAAACAGGAATTTTGCGACAAGATAACACAAAAGACAACATAACTTTGCATGTTGCTAGAATTGGGGTAAACATTGAAAATGACAAAGAAATTGAAGATTTGGTTAATTTATATTTAGCCAGCAAAAATAATTGAAACTACAAATCTACAAATTCAGTCAAAACTTATACACAACTAAAAAAGAAAATTGCGAAATTAAAATTTCCGCTACCAACTATCAAAAGCCTCTTTTCATAAACCATTAGAACACAAACAAGCTCATAGTTTTCTAATTAAAATTTTGTTAAAACCTCAAATTTTATTCTAATTAAAAAAAGTATTGCAATAAAAATTTAAAAAAATAAAATAAATAAGAATCAAAATATAAACAAAAGTAAATAATTATGAACACAGAAAAACAAGGTGGAGGTATATCTAAGCAAGAAAGGATTATAGATGCAATAACTGATTGCTACAGACTTCTAGAGCATGCTTCTAACAGATTCATCTTATGTTGGTCCCCATTCTTTCTGTGGCAATTGTCTAAAAACATAGAAATTGATAACAAAGATGTCTTTCATGTATTACTTGGCTTAAGCTCAATATACTCTTTACGCTACGCTTGGCAAGAAACAACAGGGATGATAGAAGAGGACCCTAATAGTATAATCTCAAGATTTATTCAAGCTCTGCAAAAAGCCTATAAAGCCTACAAGATAGCAATAAATCGGGATTAAACTCTCAAAAATAAACCAAATTTTCACTGAAAAAACAGACTTTATGGCAATTGTTTCATTAACTCATCAACAAACGCTTTTCCTCTGGCGCGTCTTTCTTGCAATATGTTTAGATATTCATGACCATACTTTCTGAGTCCTGTAACCAAAATAGAACCTGTTGCAAAAGTCACAGCGCCCGAAAACCATCTCACAAATTCATCTTCAGATGCCACGGTATTTAAAAGACCTGCGACTGATGCCACAGAAAGCGCTCTACGCCCTATATTGCCCGTGGCAAGGCGGGCAAGGACAGATTGATTTTCCCAATATTCCGAAAAAGCTCTGGCGCCTTCCTCAAGCTTCTCATAAAACATATCAATTTCCGCAAATACCTCGCCAATTTCTACTAAACCTTTGCGATTCGCTGGGAAATTGCATGGCACATATATAACAGGCCTATCTGGATTATTGGCAAAAGGTGATTTTTTTTCTGTTCGAACAAACAAAAATTCAGGATATAAAGCATTCAAAACTACTGTTTTACCTTTACCCTCTCTTTCAGTAAGACCCCAAAAAACTACCTCATCGGCTTCTTTTCTGCCTGCATTCATAATTGGCGCAATTACTTGCGTGGTAATCAATTTTCCGTCTTCACTTACTTGAAACTCTACTCTGGCACCTGTCCTTTCTCTGAGATTATCAGGAAGCTCTGGTTCATACGGAAAATACTTTATGCTAGCATCGGCTCGTTCCCTGGGGTCTTCAACCAACTTATAAACTTCAACTCTACCCATCGGTACACCATAAATGTCAAATCTAACATCAGGAGACAGATAAAATCGATTGCTTACACCACCTTCTTCATATTTATAGAAAAACAGTTCTTGTTTGCCATCCCATACCAGACGTGACAATACTTCATTTCCATAATATACTCCTGGCTTCACAAGAAGTGGCAAACAACCTCTCCTAGTCCTAGGGGGAACAATTTCATCACTAGCTTGCAAGTGTGGAATTTTATCTCTACCACCAAAAACAAATTCTAACGCCTGCCGATAAGCCTCACCGTAAGTGGGCAAACCACTTCTTTTTAATGTTTTTAATGAAAGTGTGCCTGAGTGTTCAAATTCTGCTCTTTCAACAAGATCCCTCAAATTTCTTAACTGGCACCACTCAACAAACTCTCGATCATCAAAACAATTTTCCAATGCTTCACCCAAAGAACCATGAACAAGTCTTTCAGAGATTTTATATTCTGCAAATTGTTCAACTTGTTTTGTGTAAATCAAATCTTCTTTTCCCATTTTAAACTTGTACAATTTTAAAAAATTTGTGGCAAGAAATACGACTAAAGCAGTCTAACATCAATTTCCAAAAAATCAAATACAAAATATAAAAAAAAGATTAAGACACTAATTGTGTCAAATCATCCCTAGCTTTCTAAGCATATCAGTAAAACTCCTAACTGGCGCGACAAGCTTTTTAGTTTCGCCTGTATATGCTTTTGGTTCAGTATCATAAGCTAGTTTCATAGTTTCACCCGTATATGCCTTGTCCCTCAACTCAAGAGGTTCATATTGCATTCCAGAGAGTTCAAATATTTTACTCAATCTCTCTAAATCTTTTAAATTTCTTGGGAAAGATATAGGCAATTCAAAACAATAACCGTCTCGATTGGGCAATCCCCACCATCCTTTTTTTTGCACAAGCATATATCCGGGGAATGGAGCAAAGGGATCGAGGATAGTATCTAATTCACCACCAGATTGTTCTCTTTTGACAAAAATTAAGCATACCAATTCTTCAATGTGATTTTTTAAAAAAGGTATAATATCAGAAATAATATCAGAATAATAAACATCTCCTAATATTTTGACCACATCAAAATTCCCAACTTTGCTTGAATGAATAACTAGTTTGGGATTGCTAAGATATGGTGACTCACTTACATAGAAAGGGATACGATAAACGTTAAAGTTTGTTTCATCATTTAGACCTCGAATATACACATAAAACATACCAAGAGGAATAGCATTGTCATAATACCACACACACGGCTCCTCAACATATGCAACCACGCCATTTTTCCCGCAAAACCTATCCAAAGAAAATTGATCTTTTAACCAAAAATTTGTTTCTAAACCATAACTTTCAAGAAGTATTCGAACATCCCCATCATAAACTTGTGGCAAAATTATATATCCACTACCCTTGCCTACTCTGGTAACACGCACAGAAACGGGGTTGCTGACGTCTTCAACACTAAATCCACACTTTACCAACCCTTTGCGCAATGCCTGAGGTTTTACAGCCGCATTCCACCTTGAAGGGTTCACATCAAATCTTTGTAGGTCAAGTATAAGGGGACATTTGTTTTCATCAGATACAAATTGGCTATAAGCCGCGCTAACCAATTCGGTAACATTTTTAGAAACATACTTCAAAAGAGCTTCTTCTAAAGATCTATAAACAGGAAACTCTCCTCCCCGTCTCCAAGTTTCATAATTAAAATACTGGTCACCTTCTTTTCTCATAATTCAGAGGATAAAAAATAAAAGAAGATAGACAAAAAATTAGCTGATATCCAAGTGTGCCTGAATTTCACCCCAAACTCTTTTAAGTTCTTTTTCCCTTTCTGATCTTCTACTACCACGCAGTATTTTTCCTGTAGAAAAAACTTGATAATAAGCATGAAGGCCCTCTTCCGCCAATATTGTTCTTTCTTGTGCAATGGCAATAGCCTCTCGCAAAAAATCAAGCGTATGTTTTACAATTTCTTGCGAATTAACTGCGTCATTTGCCTCTTTGGGACGGAACCAAGTTTTTGGGACCTTCAAATAAGGATTTGCTATATTCCCACGAATAAATCTCACACCTTTTGCTTGCAAGACAACCCAGTCAGAAGCTTCTTCGTATAATCTAGTCACATCTACAGTTTTACCAGTTTCAGTATTGGACAACAAAAAACATATAACTTGTTCACATTTACCAAATTGCCTAGAAATCACCACAAAACCCATTTTTCGATCTTTGCCCATTCTAACTCCAATTTCTTGGGTATTCACTCGGACAAACGGACTTGGATTTTTACCTGAATCTGGAATCGTATAAGGATAGAGTTTAACTTTAAAATCCATAATTGAATCTAATGCACTTGAGCCATAATCAAAATCAAGCGGACGGAAAAATGGTTCAGCAACCAACATGGCCGGTACTGCCCAACCATTTGGCACTTGACGATCTGCCGCATCAACAACATAAAACTGCTGATTATTTCCGTCAGAATATAAAACAATTCTTATTTTTTCACCACCTTTATAAAAACGGCTTGCAAATTTGGCAAGGTATATAAAACCTTCATTGTACTTTTGATGCCGTGAAATTTCCTGCTCTCTCAAAGAAGTGTCTGCAATTGGCTGTTGAGCCGGACCTGTAAGTTGTCGTTGCGAAGAATGCAAAGGTTGCAACTTATTTCTGATATCACCATAAATTTCTCTAACATATTGTGCCAAAATACCAAGTTCTTCCCTAAAGATTTGAAACTTTGAGAGCTCAAAGACTTCAGATGACAAATTTGAATTATCTTCAGTCACATAACCTAAATTTCGCATTACATTCACATAAAGTTGGTCAGGATCTGGGAAACTTAATTCAGGAAATCTAAATAAGTATCCTTCTTGAACCCCAACTGCATTATAATCAGGTTCAAAAAAACCATATCGCCTTATTCGTTGTTCTATCCCATCGATAATTTCTGGGCCACAAATATACACCCCTAATGCCTCGCCAAGGTCATTAAAAAAAGGGTTTCTTTCTTCCCTGCCTGATTTTCCTTCGAGGTGATTTAAACGTGGAACTCTTTCACCTTGAGATCTTTGACTTTCTGCAGATGCGGTGTTCGCAGTTCTACCAGCACCAGATTTCCCTTTTTCACTATCATTCTGCCCAACCGACTCGATCAATGCCCTTAAAAACTCATCTGATTCTTGCGAACCTCCTTTATCTTGTGGGTTGCGCGGATTTCCTTCTTGATTTATCCCCATGACACTTATGTCAAATTAGAAATTAAACGGATTGTATTATAAATTTTCACTTTTTTCCATAGTCAAAAACTGCCAAGATTCAAATTAAAACAAAAACGCTTATCCACAATCTTCACTTGTCCCAACCAACAAGCTTTATTAAACTTAATTATCTTAATGTTAATCTATTTGGAACACATTTTGAATTTTAAACTCATGTCAACTCTCAAAATTAATAAAAAATGAACAAACCAAAAGAAAATCTAATACACCTTAAATTAAAATTGCCAAGAGAAACAGAAGTGACAGAAGAGTCCAGTAAAACTTTCCTTTTGGCTCTTAAAGATGTTAACTACACTTCTTTTTTTTCAAGGCTTATAGGCAAAAAACCAGCGCCGGTCGCTCTTGAAATAGTCCTCAAAAACGGACAAATTAGCTTTTATGTCTCTTGCGCTGAATCTCTTGTTCCTTTTATAGAGACTCAAATCAAAGCAAACTATCCGCTTTGTGTCATAGAGCAGGTAAAAGAAGATCCTTTTCAAGATTTCCAAAGTCAAGCCCAACTTGCTTTTATGGGATTGTCAAAAGGAAATTTTTACCCTCTTGCAACATACCAAGACTTCAGAGATGTGGATCCGATGTCTTCCATACTGTCAGTAATGTCAAAAGTAAGCGAAAAAGAATCAGTCGCTATTCAAATTGCCATAGAAAGCGTTCATGATTCATGGCAACAGCAATTGGAAAAATACGCTGAACAAGGAGAAAAAAGACAAGACGGAACATACAGTCCGCGCCCGGACGCTTCTATCATATTGGAAAAAACAAAAGAACCTGGATTTGGTGTCGCCATAAGATTTGCGGCACAGAAAAAAGAAACACTCACCAGCCTAATATCCGCAATAGGCGTATACACAAGAGCCGGCGGCAATGCTTTGCGAGGAAGTTATCCTAATTTTCTTACCAGAAAAGGGACTCTAAAAAACTTTCTGGCACGAAGGGTGACAGGGAAAATGATTCTAAACATCAAAGAAATAGCCTCAATCTGGCACTTGCCAAGCGAAAAGGTAAAAGTTCCGGGAATTGAATGGGGGCAAAACGTTCTTTCAGATCCTCCGGAGAATTTGCCTGTAGCTTATGCGATGACAGAAGAAGAAAAAAAGACTGTGAACTTTTTTGCCAAAACTCACTTCAGAAACACAGAAGCGATTTTCGGAATCAAAGAACCCGATCGTTTGCGTCATATCTGGGCATTGGGGAAAACAGGCACAGGCAAATCAACAATGCTTGAAAATATGGCAATTGATGATTTCAGAAAAGATCGCGGAGTAGCTTTCATAGACCCGCATGGCGATTCATGCGAGCATCTGCTTGAATTTGTTCCCAAACACC
Source organism: Patescibacteria group bacterium (assembly GCA_025057695.1). Taxonomy (GTDB): domain Bacteria; phylum Patescibacteriota; class Microgenomatia; order UBA8517; family UBA8517; genus JANWVB01. Next base: position 4,564 of record JANWVB010000016.1, on the reverse strand, counting down.
GCATCAACGAAGTTATTTACTTCAATCCCGCCGACCGCGAATACCCAATAGCCATAAATCCTCTTGAAGTCACCACCAAAGAGGAAGCGGAACTCATAGTCTCGGGATTAATGGCAATTTTTACCAAAATCTGGGCAAATGTATGGAGCGCGCGAATGGAATATATCTTAAGAAACGCCTTTATGACTCTAACTGAAATACCAAATTCCACATTGCACGATGTGCTAAGGCTTTTGGCAGACAAAGGTTACAGAGACAAAGTGACAGAGAAAATTCAAGATCGAACAATCGTCCAATTCTGGAAGCAGGAATTCGACGCCATGCCCGAAAAACTGCAAAAAGAAGCAATAGCGCCAATTCAAAACAAAGTGGGACAATTTGTCACTTCCCCACTCATAAGAAGGATAGTTTCATCTCCCAAAAGTACAATTTCGTTAGACAAAATAATGGATGAGAGAAAAATATTAATTGCCAATTTATCTCAGGGAAAACTGGGAGAAGACAATGCCACTTTGCTTGGAGCTATGCTTATCACCAAGTTTCAGCAATCGGCAATGAGAAGAATAGACAGACCAAAAGAGCAAAGGACTCCATTTTACCTATACGTGGACGAGTTTCAGAATTTCGCCACGGGTTCATTTATCAAAATACTATCCGAAGCCAGAAAATTCGGGCTGGGGCTTATTCTGGCAAATCAATTCATGGCTCAAATCCCACCTGAAATTCAAAAAGCCATTTTGGGGAATGCCGGAACTTTGATTTGCTTCAACATAGGAGCGGAAGACGCGGCGATAGTAAACAAAGAATTCGCCGAAGTTTTCTCCAAAAACGATCTTGTAAATCTGCCCAATCACACTATAGCAATTAAGCTAATGATAGACGGACACGCTTCAAGGCCATTTATGGCAAACACGCTTCCTCTTCCAGCAAACAAAAATGAAAACAACAAAGAAAAAATAATCAGAATTTCTCGCGAAAGATATGCTAAAAAATTCAATGAAGAACAAAGCCGGGATTCAAATGCCGCATATCAACACATATTAGACAACAAATCTCCATCTGCCATAAACGCCCCACACACTCAAAACAAGCCAAATCTTCTGTCCTCTCCAAGCGGGAAAAATTTGCTTGAAGGGTCGGAAAATCCTTCACATAAAAATTTTCTTCTTGAATCGGATGAAGAAAGCAGGTTTTTGCTTGACAAAAACACGACAACTCATTCATCAAACGCTATGCAAAATCAACAAACAGCAAGTCAAAGCAAAAATCCGCAAATTCCAAAAACAGACAAATTAACACAAGAAACGGATAATAATTCCAAACTGCCACTAAAAGACGAAAACGAAACCGTAAACACGCCTGAGGAGATACAAAGGATAAAAGAATTAGAAAGACAAATTGCCTTACTGCGGGAAGAAAAATCGCAAAAGCATGTAAAATAAAATATGCTTAGATCACTTATTTCTACAATTGCCCAAGCAGGAGTGTAAATCTTAATTTCTAGATTTGAATTTTTTGTTAAAATTTAAAGAGACACAAAAACTATCTATTTTCTTCAATTGCCTCTTCGTTTGTCACCTTTTTAAGTAGCAAGAACCTAACCCCATCCCAATCTGAAGCATTGTCTTTATCTTCAAAAGCATTTTTTGTACAAGTAACCACAATTACCAAACTACTAATATCATTTTGGGAGGCAATAACTCCTTGAAGTTCATCTGGGATTATAATTGTCATTCTGTCTTTAACAACAGGTAACCCCCAACTTCTTAAACTATCGTTCACAACTTTGCCACTTATAATCATTTGATGGAAATTATGATAACCCATCGCAACATTACCACCTTCAACCTGTTGAAGTAACAAAGTATTTCCTTTGGCATCCGTAAAAGACAATGTTCTCCCTGAAGGTAAACCATTTCTCATACTATCAAATGGATATACTCTACCTGATTGCTTGTCCCTGCCTGAATGAGCTATAAGTACTGGTATTTCTACGACCTTTCTTTCTTCACCATTTCTTTCTGTACCAACAAATATGGCGCGAGTTAAAATAGTCGCATTGGGATTATTTTTATAATCTCTAAACCATCTTGTTAATTCTTTCCCTTCCGCATCTATCTCAGAGAAGTTGGCTTCTCTAAGATCAATACTAAATCTAACACCATTTGCATCAACAAATGTTAATTTCCCTGGTGAAGATAAAACATCCCTGAAAAATTGGGCAGGATTATTGCTTTCGACAAAATCAATCTGTGTGTTGCCCTCGTTAACGCCAAAGACTGCTTCTTCATTGACATCGACAAACTCAACATTTTCAGCACCCACACCTACATCATTACTTCCTACACCACCAACTTGTTGTGTATTCTCATCTGCAACACGTTCTGCATCCCTTTGCTTTCGTAGAACTTCTTCCATGTTTATCACATAGTCAACAATATTGCCACGCAAACTTTCAGTCAATCCACTTTGTAACAAAGTTTGGTTTACTCCCGGAGAACCCGGTACGGCAAAATCTTGTACAGAGTTTCTATTACGAAAAAAAGTGCTATAAGCTGATCCGATGAAAAACTGCAAACCAAATGATACAATAATAGAAATCTGTACGACCCTAAGCCGAGCAAGATAATCAGGAATTTTTTCTAAAAATTGCACTATATCGTCAACACGTGAAGGTTTTTGTATTTCTTTAGCTATTTGTATTTCTTTAGCTATTTGTATTTTTTTAGCTAACCGTTCAAGAAATTGAGAATCACTCAATAAATCTTCACCCAAACGCTTAGACTCTTCGATTAATTCCCTAATAAATTCAAACTCTCTAAACAAACCATTAACACGATCATTAACAAGATCTCGCAACTTTAAGTTACTAAACAAAAAAGCATACTTTTCCTTGTAATCTACCTTTAACTTTTCCAGTAGTTGAACATCTTTTGCCTTACCTCTACCCCTCTCTATTTTCATGCCCAAACCCACGATCATGCCATATAAACTTTCTAAAGAATCATCCAAACTAGGATTTAGTAAATTCATACGATCTCTGTCAATGCATTCTATGCATTTATCGTACACCCTTTGGGCATCTTGTAAATTTACTATTGATTCAATACCAAGTTCTTGAGATTTTGTTGTCCACAAATCTTGAGCGACCTCGTTAAGTCCTTGATTGAAATCTTCGTTAGATTCTAAATCATTCTCAACTTTCTCTTGAATTGATCGGATATGCTCGTTTATAGAAGCTACTCGAAGTTCCTCGATAATAAGATCTCCTATATTGGACCCAAGACTTCTTAAAACAGCCATTTCTCTAAGATTAGCTTCTAGTTCTCTAATTACATTGCTGTCGGATTTTTTTTTAGCTGTCTTTCTTAAGTTGCCAAGCAATTCTTTTACCGTTTTTGTACGATTCGCAATTTCTTCTCTGTATTTCAAAAGTTGATCTAAACTTGCAGACTCTAAAGCTTCCAGTCCTTGTTCCACAAATTGGACAGCAACAGCCTCCTCGCTGTCAGGAGACAGTCCTCTTGCTTTAATTCCCCTAACATCTCTTCTGACAGAAAACGAGTAAGCCTTAGGTAAGTCACTCGTTCCGTGAGTCAACCTTGCCAATTTAGAAGCAGAAGACAAAAAATCTTCAAGTATAAAAACTTTTTTCTCTTGCTCTCTGGACTGATTATGACCAAATAAACCACGAACCCGGCTAAACCATCTTTGAACTTTAGCAACAAGATGTTCAGGGAGCAAGGAATTTTCTCTAGTCACAACTTCTCTTGATTTCACATCTCCTGAAGTTGTCTGCGTATGCGTATCAATACTCTCAACCATATAAAGTAAAAATCAAATTTAAATATGATTTATATTATAGTATACTAAACAGGAATCACAAAAAAAGAACTGAAGAATCATCAAAAAAACTTCTAAAGACAAAAAACTTAAGAACAAACTAAATTAAACTACTTCTTTCTTTTAAATCTTTTACCACTATCTTTTAATTTTTCCCGAAGTAAGCTTCCAACATTTTTACAAGTTTGTTTAACACCCTCTAAAAGTGCTTGAGTTTTGTCAGCAGAACTTGCAACTACAGCAGCAGCCCAAACTCTATTTTGATATAGCACGGCTGACACCAAACCTATAACACCTATAGCAAAAGTGTGATTGTGTTTCATCTCGTCAATAAAATCACTTTCAAATTCTTTCCAATTTACATTGTCACTACTAATTAAATCAAGTGTTTTTGCTAAACCTGATTCAAATTGATCAGAAACCTCTTGAGCCATTACTTCACAAGCTTTTACCTGATATGGCTTCAAAGACTCTGCTAAAACTTGACCACTCTGTTCTACTTGACCTGCACCTGGTGGAACAGGATGAGTTGCGATTGCCTCAACAGTTGAAGTGGGGAATTCAACTCTAGGCGTCTCACCAGGTTGAGGCGTCTCGTCACGTTGAGGAGTTTCTACAACAGGCGTTCTATCAACATGAGGTGTTGGTGTTTTTGGTGGCTCTGTTGGCGGTAGTGTGCCAGTTGGTGAACTTGTCACAGTTGGTGAATTTGTCGGTTCTG
>JANWVB010000015.1 GCA_025057695.1 Patescibacteria group bacterium | reverse complement strand
AGAATGTTTGGAATCTTTGGCAAAAATTAATAAAGCAAATTTTTGTATCGAAGTTTTAGTGGTTGACAATTGTTCCAACAATATTGAGCTTGCGAAACTTGAAGATTTTGTGAGTTCTTTTAGATCTAGTGTTTTTAATTTGTCTCTTGTTAAAAACAAAAGAAATTTAGGTTTTGCCGGCGGCAATAATGTGGGTTTGCGAATGGCGGTTGAAAAATCTGCGGATTATATATTGGTTTTAAATAATGACACATATGTTGATAAAAATTTTTTGAAAAATTTGATTGATGTTGGGATGACGGATAAAAAAATTGGCGCTTTGTCTCCTAAGATTTACTTTGCCAGAGGATATGAATATCACAAAAACAGATACAAAAAAAAAGATTTAGGCAGAGTAATCTGGTATGCCGGTGGCGACATAGATTGGGATAATGTTTACGCTTCGAACCATGGAGTTGATCAAATAGATGTTGGACAATTTGACCAAGTCTGTAAAACAGATTTTGCAACTGGAGCTTGTGTTTTATATAAAACACAAGCCATTTTGAAATCTGGGTTTTTTGACGAAAGATATTTTTTGTATTTGGAAGACACAGATCTATCTTTGAGAATTCAAAAAAATGGCTTTAAATTGTTGTATGTGCCAAGCGCTGTTATTTGGCATAAGGTAGCTCAAAGCTCGCGTATTGGAAGCGATCTTAATGATTACTACATTACAAGAAACAGGCTTTTATTTGGGTTTAAATATGCCAATTTAAGAGCCAAATTTGCTCTTTTTAGAGAGTCTATGAAATTTTTGTTTTTTGGCAGAGAATGGCAACGTAGGGGAGTAATTGATTTTTATGCCAGCAATTTTGGCAAAGGTAGTTTTAAAGTTTGATTATCTTGAGTATGAAAAATGCGATTGTTAGAAGAAAAGCAAAAAAAGTCAACTTGAGTGTTATTGTGATTGCCAAAAACGAAGAGTTAAAAATATATGAATGTCTTAAATCTGCAAGTAAATATGCGGATGAAATTGTTTTAGTTGATAGTGGTTCAATGGATAAAACTGTTCAAATAGCAAAAGGTTTTTTCGCTAAAGTTTTGGAATTAAAAAACGGATCATATAGCGATTGGAGAAATGCTGGACTAAAGATAGCTTTGGGCAAGTGGATTTTTTATCTTGATGCGGATGAAAGATTAGCTGATGATTTGGGCGAAGAAATATTAGGAATTATTAAATCCGAAGACAAATCGTTGCCAAAAGCGTATGCTGTGCCAAGAAGAAATTTTATTTTGGGCAAGGAGATGAGATATGGTGGGCAATGGCCTGATTATCAAAAGAGATTTTTTCTTAAAAAAAGTTTGATTGGTTACAAAAATGATTTGCATGAAGAGGCTATCTACAAAGGCGAACTTGGTTATCTTACAAATCCAATTATTCATTTAAAGCATGATAATTTAACTGATATGGTTACAAAAACTAACAAGTGGTCTTTGATAGAGGCAAAGATGTTATATGAAGCGAAACATCCTAAAATGGTTTGGTGGAGATTTTTGCGTATAATGTTTAGTGAGCTAATTTTTAGAATGGTTGTCCAAAAAAGCTATAAAGATGGTATAGAAGGGATAATATATGCAATTTATCAAATGTGGAGCAAGTTTTTTACGTACGCTAAGCTTTGGGAGTTACAAATTGTTAATGAAAAATTAAATGAAAGCCGCAATTTATAATCCTTATTTGGATACATTTGGTGGTGGAGAAAGATATAGTTTGTGTTTTGCAATAGCTTTAAACAAGCTAGGTTATAATGTAGATTTGTTTTGGCATGATACTTCCATCAAAGACAAACTAGAGTCTCGATTTGGACTTTCTCTAAAGAAAATCAATATTGTTCACGATATAAGAAAAGGTAACGGATACGATTTGTGTTTTTGGGTATCTGATGGGAGCATACCTCTTATGAGCGCAAGGAGAAATTTTATTCATTTTCAGGTGCCGTTTAAGGGTGTTGATGGCAGATCTTTGATTAATAAAATGAAGCTTTTTAGGGTGAAAGAAGTAATTTGTAATTCAAATTTTACAAAAAGCGTGATTGACAATGAATACGGAATTAACAGCATAGTTTTGTATCCACCGGTCTCAGTTTCTGATTTTAAGGCATCTAAAACTAAAGAAGATATTATTCTTTCTGTTGGTAGATTTTCCCAACTTGCTCAGGCAAAGCGTCAAGATGTTTTGGTATCCGCTTTTAAGAAATTGTATGTAAAACATAAAGAGTTTCAAAACTTTAAACTAATTTTAATTGGGGGCGCTGATATTGGCGCTGATAAATATGTGAAAAATCTTATTCGATTGTCAGAAGGATTTCCAATTGAAATTTATACAAGCGTTGATTATGAGATAGTAAAAAATTATTATGCCAAAGCCAAGATATTTTGGACAGCTTCTGGTTTTGGAGTTGATGAGATCAAATATCCTCAAAAAGTTGAGCATTTTGGCATTTCATTGGTAGAGGCTATGGCTTCAGGTACTGTTGTTTTTGCATATAATGCTGGGGGGCATAAGGAAATAGTTAGTGATGGCGTAGATGGATTTTTATGGAGAGAACAATCACAGTTGGTAAAAAAGACTGCAGAAATTTTTTCCAATGTTAATTTGCAAAAACAAGTTTCAAAAAATGCAACTAAAAAAGCCAAACAATTTTCGTTGGAGGTTTTTTTTAAGAAAGTCAAAGAGATTGTATGAAGTTTTCAAATTGGCTTTGTTTTTTTTATATATTTTTAATCTCAGCAATATTTTTTCACCCTTACTTTTTGAATGGTAAAGTTCCATTGCCTGTCGATGCCTTGGTTGGGGCGCATGTCCCTTGGACGGAAATATCTTGGAATGATTATCCAACTGGTGTTCCAATAAGAAATTTAGAGAAAACCGATGCTTTTTCTCAATTCTATCCTTGGAGGCAACTTGTGGGAGAATTTTGGAGAAACGGATCTGTCCCTTTATGGAATCATTATATGTTTTCTGGAAGTCCATTTTTGGCGACACTACATTCAGCTTCGCTTTATCCTCTTAATGTTTTTTACCTTTTTTTAAATGATATTGATGCTTGGAGCTTGCTTGTATATTCACAAGTTTTATTGTCGGGTGTTTTTACATATTTGTTTTTAAAGAAATTAAATTTATCACATTTGGCATCTTTATTTGGAGCAATTACTTTCTCTTACAGTGGTTATATGATTGCTTGGTTAGAATTTGCAACTGGCGGCCACGCTGGTTTATGGTTGCCTTTTTTGCTTTGGTGCTTGCATAACTATTTAAATAGACAAAACTTCTTGTACATATTTTTAATCTCAATAGGTTTTTTCTTTGTTTACACTGCTGGTGATTTTCAAGTGCCGTTATACATAACTGTCATTTATTTTACTTACGCTTTTTATTTGTTTCATGAGAAGATCAAGATTCTCATCAAGGCGATACTTGGACAGATTCTCGGTGTATTTTTATCTTTGCCACAACTTTTGCCAACTTTGGAATTGTATTTAAGTTCAATACGTCGCGACGACCCTTATATTGTTGAGTATTTTTATGGAATTATGCATTGGCACAAAATCACAAACTTTATATGGCCGGATTTTTATGGAAACGTTGTCACCGGAAATTATTGGGGCAAATTTGGTTTTCATGAATATATGGCTTTTTTTGGTGTTACAGCTCTTGTGTTTTTAATTTTTGGTTTTATTAAAAGAAGCAAAACAAGATCTGAAAAATATTTTAAAATTGGTATTTTGTTTTCTTTAATAATGCTTTTCCCCACACCCTTGGCATATCTGCCGTACATTTTGAATATCCCGGGATTAGGCACAAGCTCCGCAAGCAGAATACTATTTGTTGTTGGTTTTTTTGCTGCTACTTTATCGGCATTGAGATTTGATGAAGTAAAAGGCAGTTCGAATTTAATATTAAAAATTTGTTTGGTTTTGTTGTTGATTACTGCAGGGATTGGAATTTTCATTTATTTTACTCCATATATTTCAGTTTATGGTATTAATCTTTTCCCTAATGACCAAAATAAAATGCAGGTTTCTCTAAAAAATATGATTCCTGCTACGTTGGTACTGATTTTTATGGTTTTTGTAATTTATACAGCTAAGAGATTTAATAAATTGAATTACGCAAGATATGTACTTTTATTTTTGTTAACATTTGAAATGATTTGGTATGCAAACAAAAATACGCCTTTTTCTCCAAGAGAATTTGTTTTTCCTGAAACTGGGATAATTTCTTTTTTAAAACAACACTCAGAAAAAGAGCAATTTAGGATTGCGGGAGGAATTCCTTTAAATCTCTTCATGCCTTTTCGTATTCAGTCGGTAGAAGGTTATGATTCAATTTATCCAGAAATTAATAGCAAATGGTATTCGATTGTAAACAAGGGAGACTTATCTGCGTTGAGTGGACGTTATGGATTGGTACATAATTTTTCTTCCCCGCTTTTGGCATATTCAAATCTGAAGTATATTATTGATTATCCCAAAAATAGACTGGGTGGAATTGATGTTAATGGTTATTTGTACAATGGCAATAACATTGAAAATTATAAAAAAGTTTTTGATGAAGGGAGAATATCTGTGTATGAATACCTTTTCTATTTGCCTAGAATTTGGTTATCTAATCAGGTGTTTTTTGTAAGTGATCGAAAAGAATTAATACAAAAAATGCTAACAACAAAAGGTAAACATATATTTTTAGAGGAACAGTTGGCAGTTTCATCAAATGAAGAGCCTGAATATAAAGTTACAAATTATTTGCTTGGTAAGAACAAAATATCTTTTGAAATTGAAACTTCAACAGATTCGTATGTTTTTCACTCGGTTAGCTATGATGACAGTTGGGAATTATATATTAACGGTTTACCGGCTAAAATATTTAAAGCAAATCTCATTTTTCAGTCTTTTTATGTGAATGCTGGTGCAAATAAAATAGAGATGTTTTATAAGCCAAAAACATTTTATTATTCTCTCTGGATTAGTCTTGCCACTTTTTTGTTTTTATCTATTTTCACAGTTTATAGCAATTATCGCAAATGAAAATGAAAAAAAACTTAGTATCAGTTATTATCCCTAACTATAATGGTAAGTATTTATTAAAAAAGCATTTGCCTTCAGTGATAAAAGCTAGCCAAAATAATTTAAATATGATTAAGGAGATAATTGTTGTAGATGACTGTTCAACTGATGATAGTGTCGCATACATTAAAGAAAAATATCCGCAAGTTAAAGTTTTTCGTCATTCAAAGAATCGCGGTTTTTCTTTTGCTGTTAATACTGGAGTCAAAAATTCACGTTGCAGTCTGGTTGTCTTGCTTAACAATGATGTTAGTGTGAGCGAAAATTTTGTATTTCCAACTTTGAAACATTTTGAAGATATTTCCGTTTTTGGTGTATCTTTTCATGAAAAAGGTTACGGGCCTGCTATTGGGAGTTTTGAAAATGGTTATTTTGTTCACAAAGGTTTGGATGAATTGAAAGAAACCACAAAAACTATGTGGGTTAGCGGAGGTTCTGGTATTTTTAGAAGAAGTTATTATCTAAAACTTTCAGGTATGGATGCTAATCTTTTTAGTCCTTTTTATTGGGAGGATGTTGATTTGAGCTATCGCGCTTGGAAGAGAGGTTATAAGTGTTTGTGGGAACCAAAGGCTATTGTTTCACATATTCACGAGGGCACAACAGGATCCATTGATAAAAAGTTTAAAATGAGGGTTCAAGAAAGGAATCACCTTATTTTTATGTGGAAGAATATTACTTCAAAAAGTCTGATGAAGAAGCATGTTTTTAGTTTAATCAATAGGTCTTTGTTGCATCCAGGATATATTGTTGTAGTTATTACGGCTCTTACAAAAATTGGTTTAATTGCGAGTTTTAGAAGAAAAGAAAAAAAACACATTAAGTTATCAGATGAGGCAGTTTTGGCAATGTTTAGTTGATTAAAGTATGGATAAAGAGATAGATGTTTCTGTTATTGTTGTAAGTTACAATACCAAAAATTACACTTTGTCGTGTGTTAAATCGGTTTTTCGTTCAAAGACTAAAAAGAAGATTGAGGTAATAGTTGTTGACAACGCTTCTTGCGATGGCACTTGCCAAAGCTTGCAAAAATTTGGAAGTAAGTTGAAACTGATAAAAAACAACAAAAATTTAGGTTTTGCAAAAGCTAATAATCAAGGTATAAAAATAGCAAAGGGAAAGTATTTATTTTTGCTTAATTCTGATGCTGAAATTGGCGATTATGTCATTGATCGCTTGATTGATTTTGCCGATTTTCATCCCAATGTTGGAGTTGTGGTTCCGCGCCTTTTAAATTCAGATGGTTCAGTTCAAAAGTCTGTGTTCAAATTACCAACATTAAGTGGCGCCATTTTAGAATATTGGCTTAACATGAAAGGAAATTATGGGCAATATTCTCCCAAAGGCAAGGCTCCTGTTGAAATTGAGAGTGCTGTTATGGCCGCTTTTCTTATTACTCCTATTGCCAGAAAATATGCACCGTTTTTGAATGAAAAATATTTTATGTATTTTGAGGATCTTGATTATTGTAGAAAGATTAGAAATTTTGGTTTATCTATATATTACTTGCCATATGTCAAAGTTGTTCATCATCTAGGCAAAAGCGGTTATGGTTATAACCAATGGAGAAGACTTGTTCCATCCAGTAAAATTTATCATGGCGCTTTAAAGCATTATCTTATTTGGTTTGTCATGAAAACCAATCAGCTGGTTAAAAAAATTTACAATGTTTAATAAGACAAAAATATTTTTGTTTTTTATTTTGTTTATTGCTTCATTTTTAAGACTTTGGAAATTAGATGAAGTGCCTGTTTCTATGTTTGGAGATGAATTGGATGTTGGATATCACGCTTATTCGATCTTGAAAACAGGCAAAGATTACTCAGGAAATTTTATGCCACTTCATTTTCAGTCGCTGGCAGAATGGAGGACGCCTCTTTATTTGTATACATCAGTTCCAACAGTGGCTATATTTGGAATTAGCCCTTACGGAGTGAGATTACCAGCCGCAATTTTTGGGATTCTAACTATTTTAGGGATTTATCTTCTCGCAAAACAAGTATTTAACAAAGATTATTTTGGTTTGATTGTCGCTTTTGTTCTTGCCTTGTCTCCATGGCATATTCAGTACTCACGAGCTGGTTTTGAAGTTACAATGTTGCTTTTTTTTCTTGTTTTTGGATTGTATTTTTTCTTTTATTCGGTCAGAAATGGTGGCAGATTTTTTTGGTTTTCTGTTTCTTTGCTTACTTTAACTCCTCTCATTTACAGCACTGCTAAATTTTTTACTCCTTTTCTTATGTTTTTTCTCTTTTTATTCTGGTTTAGGGAAATTTTTAAATTTTCAAAAAAAGAAATTTTCAGCGCGTTAATCTTCCTGATATTTTTAGGTTTGCCAACATTTTATTCAACATTTTTTGGTGGTGGAACACAGAGATTTTCTTACATAAGTATTTTCACAGACCCGACAAGAGAGTCAGAAATTGGTACCGCTAGAATGTTGGATGCTTACGACAGAAATGAATTGGTAGAAGGATTGCAACCTTCTTTTGCTGATAAGTTTTATCATAATAAGTTTTTTTTATGGATTTCTTTGATTTTTGATAATTTATTAAAGTCATTCTCTACAGAATTTCTTTTTATATCTGGCGATCCTAATTTGAGGCATTCTATAAAACAAATGGGTCAGTTTTATCAAATAGATTTTATTTTGTTGATTTTTGGTATTGTGTTTTTTTTTGCTTCTAAAAATATTACTAAGAGGCATAAATATTTTATTGTTTTCATGCTAATTTTTGGCGCTTTGCCAGCTTCGCTTACTCGTGATGGAGGGAATCATGCCACTCGTCTTATTACTATTTTAGTTCCTTTGGTGTTTCTAATTTCATTTGGTATTTACTATTTGTTTTCAATTCAGAATTGCAAATTAAAGATTTTTTTAACTGGTTCGTATTTTGTAATTCTTTTGGCAAATTTTATTTTTTATAGTCATTATTATTGGGTGCATAACAAATATGATTCAGAGAGGTGGTGGCATTATGGTTTTAGAGAAGCTATTACTTCACTTAAAAACTATGAAGAAAATTATGACAAGATAATTATTAGCATGTATGGTGAACCTGCTTGGATATTTTTTGCCGCTTTGTATCCTTATGATCCTTTCTTGTGGCATAAAGGTTACCCATTTAAAAAAGCTGATATAACTGGATTTGGCGAAGTTGGTTTTATTGACAGATACTATTTTGGAAGTCCTCAAAATGCCGGTCTTTATGATTGGGGGAAAGTGTTACCATCTAAAAGTATTTATTTGGCGACGGAAAAGGAAGTAAAAGTTAATTTAATACAAGAACCAGAAAGGACGCCTGGTGATCTTGTTTTGCTTGACGCAATAGCTTATCCATCAGGAGAACCCGCTTTTTATTTGTTTGCAAAAGAATGAATAGGTTTTTAACAACTGATAAAATATGCATCTTTTTTGTCTTTATAATTTCTTTTGTGATTAGAATTCCATTTCTATTTTTTTCCAACTCTCATCCAGATATATTTACATTTAGTGAATGGTCTTTGTCTTTAATAAGGCACAAGTGGAGTGATTTTTACGATATTGAGAATTCTGATTATCTTCCCGGTTACTTGTATGCGCTTTGGTTTGTTGGCAAGTTGTACTATTTTATTAACGCCAAACTTTTTTATATTGATTTGGAGTTTGTTTATAAATTGCCATCGTTTTTTACCGATATAGCAAACAGTGTTTTGATATATTTAATATCAAGCAGATTGGTTGATAGGGCAAAAGCTTTTATAGTTTCAGCTTTTTATGCGGCTTATCCCGGATTTTTAATGAATTCTGTAATTTGGGGGCAAGTTGACAGCGTAGTTGCTTTCTTTTTGATTAGTGCAATTTATTTGTTTTTGTGTAAAAAATATTTGCTTTCAGGAATTTTTTTGGGTTTGGGACAATCAATAAAACCAGTAATTATCTTGATCTTGCCTTTTGTCGCTTACTATTTACTGCGAAGGTATGGATTTAATAAAGTCTTTGTTTTTCTTTTGACATTTGCATTAATGTTTTTGCTTACTTTTGTGCCGTTTGCGAAGGGGGACTTTATTGATTTTGTGATTGAGAGAAACTTGTATACAGCTAATTTTTGGCAATATACAACTTTAAACATGTTTAATTTTTGGCTTGTGATTACAAATGTCTTTCATGGCGGTTTCAATTATGTCTCAGATAAAGAGCAGATTTGGGGCATGACATATCACAATATTGGCTTGTTACTTTTTATTTTTGTATATTCATTTGTATTCATTAGATATATCTTCTTGTTTAAAAACAATATTGGGATATTTGATGCGCATAAAATGTTAATTTTTTATGGATCTATGATCTTTTTGGCTTTGCCAATGTTTATGACTAGAATGCATGAGAGACATCCTTACTATGGTTTTGTGTTGCTTCTTTTGGCAACACCTTTTATTAAAGGACTAGAAAGATTTAGTGTTTATATTTTATTTCTGATTTATTTTGTTAATTTGATTTATTCGTATAAATTTGCTTCGTATGCCAATAACTCTTGGGTCAACATGATGGTTTTTGCTTTGTCTATTTTAAACATAATAAACTATTTTTTGGTTTTTAAGTTTTTAATTCGATTTAACAAATAAGGTTTGAGATTAAAGAAAAATATTGTCAAATTTTTATATATGCGAATTTTAACTATTTTATTGTCGGAGACAAAATAAATTAATAGTTTTTTTAATCAAAGTTTTTACATGAAGCCTTTACACGTCATATTTTTATTCTCTCTTATATTAAGGTTATCATTTGTTTTTATTGGATACCATGGTGATCTCAATAATCAAATTTCATGGGGTATAGAAGTTTATGAAAACGGAATTTTGAATTTCTACGAAAGAGATAGTTGGCAATACTCTGCCCCCAATCAGCCACCTCTAACTATTTTAATGCTTGGAGGTTTGGTTTTCTTATGGAATTTTTTTAAAGATACTTTTTGGTATTTAAACAATTCTTTTGGTTTTTTTCCATCCACTATTATTTGGTTTTGGGAAGACAAAGGTATGGTTTTACTTATGAAACTTCCCTCTATAATTGCGGACATTGCAATTGGAGCAATTATTTATAAGTATTTAATTTTTAAAAATTTTAGCCGAAGAAAAGCTTTATTAATTTGTTTTGTTTGGTTATTAAATCCTGTAATCTGGTATAACTCTTCGGTGTGGGGGCAGACCGATTCTGTTGTCAATTTGTTGGGTATTTTATCGGTATTTACTTTATTGCAAAAAAGAATAACAATTGCGTTTTTGTTTTATACCCTGTCAGTTCTTTTTAAAGGTTCGCTTTTATATTTTGCTCCTGTGTTGTTTATTGTTGCGATCTTTCAAAAGCACAAAATATTCTACTGGCTTAGATCGTTATTTGTATGCGCTTTTGTTGTATTGCTAACTTGTGTTTGGTTTTATCCTAAAATTGATGTTTTCATCTGGTTTTTGCGAATTTACACTCAGCGTTTTATTCCGGGAGAAATAGGTTATCTAAGCGCGAACGCCTTTAATTTTTGGTGGATAGTTGATTCAGGGGAAACACTTGATTCTATAACTTATTTCGGCTTGCCTGCGCGAATTTGGGGATTTGTTATTCCTTTTTGGGCAGTAATTTATTTTATGTACAAATTAAAAAATGACTTTTCAGATAAAAAATTATTTTCAGCTCTTGCGGTAATTTCATTTACCGTTTTTTTGTTCATGACAAGAATTCACGAAAGGTATCTTTATCCATTTTTTCCTTATGCCACCCTTTTATTGGTGTTTATTCCTAAAATTTGGATTTTGTATTTTTTGGTTTCCGCTGTCCATCTTTTGAATTTATATCACTTGTTTTGGTCGCCCTCACTGCCTTTTTTGGAAAATGTTCTTAGCAATTATCATTTCAAGTTAATTTTAAGTTTTGCGAATATTCTTTTGTATGTTTTTGTTTTTAAATCGGTTACCAAGCAGAAGGTATAATTGAGATATGGACAAATATATTTTTTTGGCCATTTTGTCATTGGCAGTTTTGCTTCGAATTCCGTTTATTCATCAATATCCAAATGGATTTACTCCGGATGAAGCTTCTTTTGGTTATGATGCATATTCAATACTTCACACAGGGCGCGATCAGTGGGGAAGATTTTTGCCTTTGGTTTTGGAGTCATTTGGAGATTTTAAAGCGCCACTTTATGCATATTTGCTTGTGCCTTTTGTTGCTTTTTTTGGTCTTGAGGTTTGGGTTGTGAGATTGCCTAATGCTTTGCTTTCAGTTTTTGCGGTTCTTGTAACTTACTTTTTGGTTAAACATATTAGGATGAATTATTTGAAATCTCATAATTTAGATAAATTTAAGGTGGAACTTTTAGCTTCTTTTTTACTTGCTGTTTCCCCTTGGCACGTTCAACTATCAAGAGGCGCTTTTGAGGCAAATTTAACTTCGTTTTTTATGCCTCTTGGAATACTTTTGTTTCTTAAGGGTTTGGAAAATTATAAATTTTTGTTATTGAGCGCTTTTGTTTTTGGGCTTAATTTATTTACTTATCATGCGGCTAGATTTGTTACACCAATTGTGGTTGGAATTTTAGTGATGTTTTTTTTAAAAAAGATTATAAAAGTTAGTCTTAAATATTTGATAGTTTCGTTGGCAGTTTTTGCGATATTGTTTTTAGTGGTTGTTTCAACTTTTTTCCAAGGTGGATTAAAGAGAGCTCAGGATGTAAGCATTTTTAGAGGAGCTTTGGAAGCACAAGCCGAAGCAAGACTCAAAGCTATACAAAGTGGATTAGACCCTACTTTGGCTAAAATTACAAACAACAAATACTTGGTTGTCGCACGTAGACTCAAAGATAATTATATCAAATATTTTTCAAAAGAATTTTTGGTTACAAGAGGACCGGGGGAAGCCACTTATGGCATGGTGCCAGGCATTGGAGTTGTTTATTTTATTGAAGTGGTTGCTTTAATTTTTTTTGTTTTTTTTGCTATTTTGTCAAAAAATAAAATGCTGATTTTTATTTTGATTTTTTTATTGATAGCTGTTTTTCCAGCGGCGTTGACCATGGGAGTTGGATACGCGGCAAACAGAGCGGCGACAATGTTGCCTTTCATTCATATAGCGTCTGCTTTAGGATTTGCTTATTTTGTTTCTTTGATTAAAAAAATTAATAATTTGAGATATGCAGTTAATCTTTCCGTTTTTATTTTAATTTTATTTGTTTTTTACCAGTTGGGTTTATCAATTCAGACTTATTTGGGCAATCAAAATGATTTGGTTGCAAAAGCTATGTTATATGGGAGAATTGAATTATTTGAATATCTTAATTCAAGCATATCAGCTAATAAAATAGTAATTAGTAGGAGATTATCTGAACCTCATATTTATCTTGCTTTTGTTAATAAAATCGATCCCTTGATATATCAAAAAAATGCTAAAGATTGGGTTAGATATCGTGAAGAAGGCTTAACTTTTTTGGATCAGATGTACAAATACTCTCTTGGCAAATACACTTTTCAAGCGATAGAAAGTTCTGATTTTAATGAATTGTCAAACGGGGAAATTTTGGTTGTTTTACCCGATGAAATTTTGCCAAATGTCAATTTAGCTTATGAAACTATAAATTATCCCTCAGGCGAGATCGCATTTTTTATTGTTAGAGCTTTATGAGTAAATTATTAAAAAATTCAAAATTAATAATTCTTTTCATTTTCATTTTTGCTTTTGTTTTGCGTTTTTGGAATATAGAAAAAATTCCACCTTCTCTTAATTGGGACGAAATCTCGCATGGTTATAATGCTTATTCGATTTTAAAAACTGCTAAAGACGAGTGGGGAGAGTTTATGCCTTTGATTTTTAGAGCTTATGGAGATTACAAACTTCCTGTTTATATATATTTTACAGCGCCTTCAATCGCGGTTTTTGGACTTAATGAATTAGGAGTGAGGTTTGTTTCTATTATATTTGGTTCTCTTGCGGTTTTATTTACCTACTTTTTGTCTAAAGAGATTTTCAAGGATAAAAAAAATAAAGAATTTATAGCAATTTTGGCTACTTTCTTTGTCGCAATCGAGCCATGGACGTTTTTTATTTCCAGAGGAGCTTTTGAAGCTAATTTGGCATTTTCGTTTGTGGTGTTGGGTATTTTACTTTTTTTCAAATCTTTTCAAAATGCTTTATTCTTGCCTTTCTCTTTTTTCTTTTTGTCTTTGTCAACTTGGACATATAACTCAGCTCGGGTTTTTGTGCCCGCTATTTTGGTATTTATGTTTTTAATTTACAGAAAGAACTTGATTTATATCTCAAAGACAGAAAAATCAAAATTTTTTATTAGTGTTGCAATATT
Source organism: Patescibacteria group bacterium (assembly GCA_025057695.1). Lineage (GTDB taxonomy): Bacteria > Patescibacteriota > Microgenomatia > UBA8517 > UBA8517 > JANWVB01. The sequence goes on along the minus strand of JANWVB010000015.1, from coordinate 5,746 downwards.
AGTTTTTATGATTATTCCAATGTTTGTGCAATTAATTACTCCAGTTGGACAAGCAAGGTATTCGAAAGTGTCAATTATCGATGAAGGAGCGATAAATGAAATAAATGAATTAAGGAGAGTTTCTGAATACCCTGATTTCATTGATCGGATTTTGTACAACAAGGGGACTTACTTCGTTTGGCACTTCGCGCAGAATTTGCTATCTCATTTTGAAGTTTCTTATCTTTTTACAAACGGAGGATCTCATTATCAATTTAGCGTTCCCGGGTATGGTTTATTAAATAAAGCAAACATTGTATTTTTCTATTTAGGTTTGGTTTTTGTGATTTTTTCAAAATTAAAAAACAAATATTTAATTATATTCTGGCTTATTTCAGGCACATTTGCTTCTAGCTTGACCAGAGAATCGCCTCATGTGTTAAGAAGCGTTACCATGTTGCCAGTGCCTATGATTATAACTTCTTATGGATTAGTCAGTTCTTACTTTTTTCTAAAAGAAAAATTAATTTTGTTTAAAAAATATAAAGTTGTTTTTGTTGTATTTTATATTCTCACTTTTTGGACATTTGCCGAAGAATATTTAAGAAATTATTTTAGCCAGTATGCTTTGCGTTATTCGCAAGCTTGGCAATATGGGTACAAACAAGCGCTTGATTATGTAAAGCGAAATTATTCCAACTACGATCGAATTGTTTTTACTAAAAAGTACGGAGAGCCTCATATGTTTGTTTTGTTTTACTTGAAATGGGACCCGGCCAAATATATTCAAGATCAAAATCTTAATAGGTTTTTTCAATCAAACTGGTGGTGGGTGGATGGTTTTGACAAATTTGTTTTTGTAAATGACTGGCAAATAAATGACAAGATTGAATCAAATATTTTTGTAACTGAAAGCAAGAAAGAAATAGACTGTAGTTTAGTTAAATGTTTGCTTTTTAGTTCTCATGAAATTGGCGCTGTGAATTGGAATAAAATTGATCAAATAAAGTTTTTAGATGGCTCGGTTGCGTTTGAAATTTATGAAAATTAATTGTTCATTTGAGAAAATTAACAAACTTGTTTTAATTGTAGTTATTTTCATTGCAAGTTTATTAAGAATTTATAATTTGAGCACGAATCCTCCTTCACTTACCCCCGATGAAGCGGCTCTTGGCTATAACGCTTATTCAATTTTGAAAACCGGAAAAGATGAACATGGAAAATTTTTGCCACTAATCATTGAATCTTTTGGAGATTACAAGCCTGCATTATATGTTTATTTTGTTATTCCTTTTGTTTTTTTTCTTGGCTTGACTGAGTTAAGTGTTCGTCTGCCTAGCGCTATTGCTGGCATTTTTGCGATTTTTTTGATTTACAAAATACTAAAAGAATTTTTTGATAATCTTAAAAATCAGGAAAAAAATCAGAAATTGTCTAAGATTTATTATTTTGCGCCTTTGGTTGCAAGTTTTTTATTGGCTGTTAGTCCTTGTCACATCGCCTTTTCTCGTGGAGGATGGGAAGCAAATGTTTCTTTGACCATTACGTTGTTTGGAATATTAATGTTTATAAGAGGTGTAAAAAATTACAAGTGTTTAATATTTTCATTTTTTGCGTTTTCCTTGACATTTCTTACATATCAAGGAGCGAAATTATCTTCATTGATTGTATTTTTTGTTCTTGTTTTGGTTTTTTATCAGGAGTTGCTTAAGGATTTTAGAGGCAAGATTTTCTATCTTTTGGTTTCTTTTATTGTTTCATTTATAGTAATTTTTCCTGTTTTGTTAAGTTTTAGGGCAGGCGAAGCTGGAAGATTGGAAGTTTTTAGTGTTTTTTCTTACCCAAGATCTGAAGAATACATTAATCAGTTTTTGCAAAGAGCTAATGAGCAAAAAGGCGATTTGCAGTACTATCTTTTTCATAGTGAAGCTCTGAATTTTGCAAGGGGCATTTTAGGAAGGTGGTTTAATCATTTCTCGGGGAGATTTTTGTTTTTTGAAGGGGATTGGCAAAATCCGCGCCATTTACCGCCCAATCATGGAGTTTTGCTTTTTGCGGATGTTCTTTTTCTTGTTCTTGGTTTTTATTCTTTATTTAAAATAAACAGTTTAAAACTTAGCGTGTTTGTTGTATCTTGGTTGATTATTTCCCCATTGCCAGCGGTTTTGTCTCGCGATCAAGTGCATGCAGTGAGGTCTTTGAATATGTTAATACCCTTGACAATTATTTGCGCTTTTGGGGTTATTTATTTTGTTGATTTTTTGGACAAATCTAAAAATTGGTTGATAAGAAGCTCTTTATTTGGGTTTCTTTTCACTTCTTATTTAGTTAGTTTTATTTACTTTATTGACGCGTATTTTATCCATCAGCCAATTCATAATGCCAAGCACTGGCAATTTGGTTACAAACAAGTAGTTCAATCATTAAAACCTTATATTGAATCTGAGAACAAGATTATATTTCAGCAATCTTATGCTCAACCTTATATTTACTATTTATTCTATAGCCAATACGATCCTCGTAAATTACAAGCAAGAAAATTAGAAAGATATAAAGAAAACAGACATGACGTTTCATTGGTTAAATCAATTGACAGTATTTATTTTGAAAACTTTAGTTGGCCTAAACATGCAGAAGAAGGGTCAATAATAGTTGGAAATGAGATCTCTATACCTTCTGATTTTGACAAATGGAGCGGATATGAACTTGTGAGTAGGATAAAAAATCTTGATGGGTCAATTGCGTTTACTGTTGTAAAAGTTAAATAGGCATAAGAAGATGAAAAAAAGTTTATTTTTTTTGATAATTTTTATAGCTTTTACATTGCGTTTTTGGAATCTAGGTGGATATCCGGCGTTGAACGCGGATGAAGCGGCTCTTGGCTATAACGCTTATTCTTTAATTAAAACTGGCAAAGACGAACACGCAAATCCATTTCCTATTCATTTTCAATCATTTAATGATTATAAACCAGGTTTTTATGTGTATTTGGCAATTCCATTTGTTTGGTTGTTTGGGTTAAATGAATGGGCGGTAAGAATTCCGGGAGCTTTGGCGGGTGTTGGCACGGTGATAATTTTGTATTGGTTGATTCATGTATCATTTCCCAATTGCAGAAAATTTTCAATTTTGAATTTTCAGTTTTCGCTTCCAGAACTGTCCGCTTTTTTGCTTGCTATTTCTCCTTGGCATATTCATTTTTCGCGTGGTGCTTGGGAAGTCAATGTTGCCACTTTTTTTATTATTCTTGGTGTTTACTTCTTCTTGGTTTACATGAAGAAAGAATTTAATGACGCAAACTTGTTTAGATTTAAATTTTTGTTATTTTCTCTCATTTGTTTTGTTTTGTCTTTGTACACCTATCATGCCTCAAGGGTGATAGTCCCTCTTTTGGTTTTTGGTTTGGCAATTTTTTTTAGAAAAATATTAATGCTTTATTGGAAAAAACTGATATTTCCTTTTGCTTTGTCAGTGTTTTTGCTGATTCCTTTAATAATTGATTTTTTTGGTCCTGCCGGAATTTCCAGAGCTTCTGGTGTTGGAATCTTTGCTGATCCGGGTCCAATAGCAAGAGTTAACGAACAAAGAGGAGAACATTTTCACCCAAATAGTTTTTGGGCAATGAGTTTTCACAATAAGTATGTGAATTATTTTTTGGCTTTTCTGCAAAATTATGTTGATCATTTTCATGGAGAGTTTTTGTTTTTGTCAGGAGATGATATACAAAGAAACAAGGTTCCCGAGACTGGTTTGTTGTATGGATTTGAGCTTTTGTTTATTATTATTGGTCTTTTGCAAATAGTTAACGCCAAATCAATCTTTAGTCTTTCTCGTAACAAAAATCTAGGGATTATTTTATGTTGGCTTGTCGTTTCTCCTCTTGCGGCCGCACTTACATTTCAATCCCCTCATGCTTTAAGAGCACAAAATATGGTTGTGCCTTTAACGATAATTAGTTCTATAGGATTTTATTCAATAGTCAATTGGATTTATGAGAATAAGAACAAAATCTACTTTGGTTTTGGTTGTTTGCTTCTGATTTGTGTTTTGTGTTGGAGCCTGTTTCGTTATTTGCACATGTATTATAAACATGTGTCTTATGAATATCCTTATTCTTCTCAATATGGGGTAAAAGAACTGGTTGATTATTTAAGAGAAAATCACAAAGACAAAAAAATAGTTATTACAAATTTTTACGACCAGCCTTATATTTTATTTTTGTTTTACTTAAAGTATGATCCATATGTTTTTCAAAATAATCACGATCTTACTCCAAGAGATAATTTTGGGTTTTCCACTGTTTCTGCTTTTGATCGTTTTATCTTTGAACCAATTGATTTTTATAAAACTGCTTTAGAATATCCTGATAGTATTATCATTGGCAGTCCTAAGGAAATTCCTTCCGAAGCTAACATAATAAAAAGAATTTATGGTTCAAACAATTTTTTGTATTTTTTAGTTGTGGCAAATTAGGCAGTTATTTTTTTACCTGAATCTAAAATGAAAGTTGCGATCATTGGTGCTGGTTTTGGCGGGTTGGCTTGCGCTTACGAATTGGCTAAAAATGGTGTTGAAGTGGTTGTATTTGAAGCAGAAGACAAGCCGGGTGGTTTGGCACTTGGTTTTAAAGAGAAAAATTGGAACTGGACGCTTGAATATCATTATCATCATTGGTTTATGTCTGATAACGCTGCGCTTAATTTAGCTCAAGATATAGGGCATCGGGTTTTTTTTATAAGGCCTAAAACCTCGACTTATTACAATGGGAAAATTTATCAAATAGATTCGCCGTTTACTTTGATGCGGTTTAACCAATTACCTTTGCTTGACCGAGTAAAGACTGCCTTTATGCTTTCTTATCTTAAGCTTTCTCCATTCTGGAGGAATTTAGAAGGAAGAACAGCATATGATTTTATTGTGCAAACTGCCGGAATTAATTCTTGGAATGTTTTGTGGGGTCCACTTTTTATTGGAAAATTTGGCAACTATGCAAAATTGATTTCAGCTACTTGGTTTTGGGCGAGAATTCATAAAAGAAGCGCCAGTTTAGGGTATCCAGAAGGAGGCTTTTTGAATTTCGCTTACAATTTGCAAAAACATATGACACAAAAGTATGAAGTCTCAATTAATTATAAAAGTAAGGTGATTCAAATAAAAAAACGAGAAAGAGGCTTGATTTTAGAAACTTCAGACGGCTCATCTTATGTGTTTGATAAAGTTGTTTGTACTTTACCAAATGCTTATTTTGTTAAAATTGTTGAAGGATTGCCAAGCTCATATGTAAAGAAATTCACAAAGTCAAAAAGTTTGGGGGCTATTAATCTTGTTTTAAGACTAAACAAGTCTTTTTTGGAAGATAATACTTATTGGTTAAATATAAACGATTTGTCAATGCCTTTTCTGGCGATTGTGCAACACACCAACTTTATGGACAAAAAAAATTATGGCAATGAACATATTGTTTATATAGGCAATTATTTACCGGATGATCATGTTTATTTTAATAAATCGGCCGAGGAATTAATAGCCGAATTTTTGCCGCATTTGAAAAAGATAAATCAAGGTTTTTCAAAGAGTTGGATAAAAAAGGCATATGTTTTTAAAGCAAAATTTGCTCAGCCTATTGTTTCTGTTAATTATTCTAAATTTATTCCTTCGTTTGAAACTCCGATTGCCGGAGTTTATTTGTGCAATATGCAACAGGTTTATCCATACGACAGAGGCACTAATTATGCGATAGAATTAGGTATAAAAGTTGCAAGGCTCA
>JANWVB010000014.1 GCA_025057695.1 Patescibacteria group bacterium | reverse complement strand
TAAGAAATATTATTGGACAATCCAAATCGTCTTTTAATTTTAGAGAAGTTATGGATCAGGGACAGATTTTGTTAATAAATCTTTCGAAAGGCGAGCTGGGAGAGGAAAACTCCAGTTTTTTGGGACTTATTTTGGTCCCTAGAATATTGATGGCCGCTATGAGCAGGGCGGATATTCCAGAAGATCAAAGACGCGATTTTTATCTTTATGTAGATGAATTTCAGAATTTTGCCACTCCTGATTTTGCCCAAATACTTTCCGAAGCAAGAAAGTACAAACTGTCACTGACTGTGGCGAATCAATTTATTGGGCAAATTGACGAAGAAGTGAAAAACGCGATAGTTGGGAATGTTGGAACTATTATTACTTATCGTGTTGGTGTTACAGATGCCAATTACTTGGCTCGTGAATTTTCACCAGTTTTCTCGGAAGAGGATTTACTGAATATTGAAAAATATCATGTCTATGTCCGAACTATTGTTCACAATGAGCCGGTTCCTCAGTTTTCCATGAAACTCTCTTCCGATATTGTGCAAAAGATAAAAAACAGAGATGAAAGACTAGCGCAAGTTATAAAGGGAATGAGCAGACTTAAGTATGGGCGAGACGTGAGGCTTGTAGAGAATGAAATTACAAAGCGAGCAAAATTGTAGTTGGTTTTGATATAATCATACCTTGCTTAAGGGCCTTTCGTTCATCGGTTAGGACGGGATTCTTATAAAGTCCAGAGGATGGTTCGACTCCATCAAGGCCCACAAGTTTTGCACAAAAAAATTTATCATTAAATCAATTTTTATATTCATGGTTTACTTGTTTAGGTTTCTGTATTTTTTATGTTTATGTCAGAAGAATTAACTGACAGATTGACTGGAAGAAATTTGAATGAATGGTTGTCAAAAGAGCAATATCTGGTAGCAAAAGGTGAATTTCTTAGTAGTAATGCGCCGCAATTTTTAAATTTTTTCAATAATTGTTCTGAGTTTGCCGGTTTTTCATCAGATTTAAAAGAGATTGGATCCAATTTAATTGCACTTTTCTTTTTTGGTGTTTGGATTGCTTATAGAAGGTTTGGATTCAAATATCCAGTTTTTTTGCTGACTTATGATATTGGAGAAAGAGACGATTATTCTGGGATTGCTTTTCATTATGAAGAAAATAGATATGTTATTAGAGTTAGATTTTTGAAACAAATATTAGAGATCATTCAGTAAGAAGGACACTGTTATATAAAAGGATTGGGAATAGATAAGATGATACCAGTAGAGGATTTTTTTGAGATTGACGGAGTTGAAGAAGCTGCGCATTTAATGTTTTGTAACGAAAAGGGACATTTGGGTAAGAAGCTTTTAGAAAATTTTGTGCCAGAAATTCAATATTTTAGAAATGAAATGGAGAGAAGAGCATTAACTTGGAAAATCGCTTATGCAAAGAGGTATTTTCCACAATATACTGATTATCTCAGAGAAACAGTGAAAAAGATAAATGAGATTTAAGCAATTGCAATTAAAGAAATAGCCAAGCAAACAATGTTATTCCTGATAATATGATATATTTTTTTAATACAAAACAAATTCGTTTTTTATTTATAAACGCAGATTTTTACGGTTATCTTAATTTTGTTGTATCTAGTTTAACATTGCACTGAAATAACTGAGATGGATAGTGAAGCTTGTATTAGTCAAAAAAATGATCGCAATTTGGCTGAGCGTGATAAAAATATTGATCATGTTGTGCAGATTAAAATGGTAAGCGACGAGAAAGCTGGTAAATTGTTGCAAGTTATTGTCGAAGGCAAAGACAAAGCTGAAGAATTAGGTTTGTCGCTTGAAGAAGTTACTAAGAATCGGAAAGATGTTTACGAGTTATTGAAAACTGTAATTGTCGAAGAAAGAGAATTATCTATTTTATACACAAGACTTGCTTTTGATATTCTGAATCTGGATGGCACAAACACTTCTTATTCAAACATGCAGTATATTAGAGCGTTTCGCGCTTTTACCAATTTGCTTATTGCCCTTGGTAAAAATCCAGAAGATTATCTTAGATCAACAATTACAACAAGAATGATTGATGATTGGAGAAATCGTGTAAAAAGCCGAGACGAGCTGTTTTATGAAATAGGTGACAGACCAGATTTTGATAGTGACAAAAATCGTGGCGCTTTAGGGGGAGAGTATTTGTCCAATCAAGCACGAGAAAGAACGGTTTTCCCTTTGGAGAAAGTTTTTCAAAATGTTCAATTAGTAGAAAATCGTGATAGGAATGGTGATGTGTGCGCTTATATTAAATTTGGATTTCGTATTAGCGATGCTTATTCAGCTCAATCTCTAATCGATTCCTTGTCCGATCAAGAAAAATTTGGAGCGCAAAAATTACCAGAAATGAAAGAAATGGCTAATGACATAGAAATTTTTTTAAAAACTTTTATGGCTTATAAGACAAATGGCATTAACGATATAAACCTTTGCGCTTTGAGAGTTTTATCTCCTGATGATTACGAGAGTGTTAGGAGATCTTTGTTAAGACATGGTCAAGAAGCTTGCGATTTAGTCTTGCGTGGTTCTGATAAGAAAAAGCTTATTGTTGAATTAGGAGAACAGAAACTTGATGATATCTTAAAAGATCTTGGAACGCATCGTTTCTTTGTAACAGGAGAAACCGGATTGGTAGGAAATGGTTTGGGAACAGATCATTCTCTTGCGCCAGAAGCATTAAGGTTTTTAAGGTATAGGTCAGATTGTATAACTCCAAGAGATTATGCCGAACAATGGGCTTGGGTCTTGCGTGTTTTGGCGCAGGATGGCTATGTTACAAGAAGATGTATTCCTGAAAAAAATTCTTGGTTTGAAAATAATGGAAATACTTTAGTATTAGGATTGCATGGTTGGAGTGGAAGTGGTGAGGTGATGCAACATGAAGTCTTGCTTAGATTGGGTCAAATTAGACAAGAAAAAGAACTTTTTCCAGAAGTCAACCATGACTCTACTGTTTTAATAGGTTGGTCTATGGGTGGCGAAGCTGTGATTCATCTTGCCAGAAAAGTTATAGAGCAAAGGCTTGAAGTTTTGTGCAATAAAGCAAAAGTTAAACGTCCGAATGAATTAGATAAAGATACGCTTGAGGAGGAAAGAGCCAAAAGAAGAATAATAGTAATCCCTCTAATGAGAGCGTCAGCCGGTTCTTGCGGCTTTTTGCATGTTACTGAAGCGGAAGCAAAAATGAAACCAGACATTAGAGCAGAGTTTGAAGAATTATTGAAAGTTTTAGCTTCGCGTGCCACTGTAGATTCAGGACAAATTGCGCATGGTATAAAATTAACAGGTACTGATCTTTTAAAACAAATAGCCATATTGTATGCTGGACTTATAATGTCTAAAAATGACTCCTTAGTTAAGCAAATTGCCGAGACGCACGCGACAGTTTTTGCCCGAGAACCAGAGTCTGTAGCTTTGCAAAAAAGAGGTTTAATTACATATAAGGGCTTAGGAAAGCAAGAAATTGACACTTTAAAATTTGCTCTAAGACATCTTTGTTACATGTTTGGTGTTTGGGATAAAGATGATTTTTTAACCCGTATGCCTGATCAAGAAAAAAATGCTCAGAGAGAAGCTTTGGGAGTTCCTTATTTCGTAATGCATGAAGGTTATGGTCATGCCATATGTGATCCTGATATGGTTGATTTGCCTGTTTCTGCATTTTGTGTTTGGCCAAGTCAAAATTTGGATTTTATGCGTCAAAGAATCAACGAAATATTTGAATTTCTAAAAAATAATAATCAGCTCAATAATTATGCTGATTTACCCAATGCGTTAAGAGTGAGAATACAGCATTCATTGTTTAGGAAAATAGACAATCTGAATTTAGAAGGAGGGAAAGCTGGATTGGTACAGAAGAAATTAGAAAGTGCCTGTATTTTTGCATTAAATCATAGAGTAAGGGTTTATTAATTTTTACTTTATTTTTCTAAGAAAATTTGTTTTAACAATATTTAACTTTCAAGGAAAATTAATTTTTGTTTTCTTTTTCAAACAATAGACATCTTAAATTTCACGCTACAACTCTATCAATTCCTGCTTTTTGCCTCGTTCTGTAATACCTGCCATCTCTAGGTACTTTTCTGTTGTGGAAATTCTTCTATGTCCTGAGACTTGGGATATAAAAATAACATCCACTCCAGCTTTTAAATTTTCTATGATGAATGTTGTTCTTAGATCATTTACAGAAAAGTTTTGAATTTCTGCCTTTTGCATGTATCTGTCTATGGATGATCTGATATTTCTTACGGCCAAAGGTTTCCCGTTTTTGCTTACAAAAAAATGAGGGTAAGTGGTTTGTGGACGAACTTTTTTGTATCTCTCTATTGCTTCTTTTGCTGGTCTGTTAAGCGGCACTTTTCTTGAAGGTTGGGTTGCGTATGCTTCTATTACAATCTCAGTATCGGATATATTGGCGTATTTTAAATTGCTTACTTCTGATATGCGAAGGCCAGTTTGTAAAATAAGTTCAATTATTCCACCAATTCGTTCGTCGTCTCTTGCGGCGTCGCGAAGCGCCCGATATTCAAGGGGAGTCATAAATTTAGGCGCTTCTTTTTGCAGTTTGGGGTGTTCAACATATTCAGAGACATCATTTGTTATGTATTTTTGATCAATAAGCCATTTAAAAAATGTCTTTACAGCGTTTAGTTTTCTGGAGACAGACTTTGGGATATATTTTCTGCGCAACAGTGTATCGCGAAAATTTTCAATGTCTTCTTTGGTAATTTGATCAGGAGTGTTTTTGGCATGTTCGCGAAGATAATCTGTCAATTGCTCAATATCCGCTTTGTAAGCAAGGATAGTGGACATTGACCGACCTTTGTTTTTTAGGTCTTCGGCAAATAGCGGGAGAAGTTCATCTAAGCTAGGTTGTGGCATAAAAATTTATGTAGTGTTTTAGATTTGAGAGTTTTTGTTTTTGGTAATAAGGCTATATACTTTTCTAAAGATTATGCCTTATCTAACTTTTGTGAATGTATAGTATCATAGTTTTCAAAAATCGGTCAACTGTTTAACTCTTAAAATAATATCAATAATAAAATGGAATATCGCTTTTCGACAAAAAAAGACAACGGTTTTTCAAAGCCTTTGTTTTATGCAGGCATTTTGGTTTTTGCGGTTTTGTTGTATTCTTTGATCCGTACATATGGGCAATATTTAAGGTCTAAAGAAATTGTTGCCAAGTCTGAAGAAAAAGTTGCCAAGGAACTAGAAAAACAAAAAGAGCTTAAAGATGAATTAATTCAAACAGAGAACATTTATTTCACGGAGAAAATACTACGGGATAAGCTTGGTATGGCAAGAGAAGGTGAGATAGTTTTTATTTTGCCTTCTGAGGATGAATTAAGAAAGATTGCCCCCAAGTATGAAAAAAAGACACAAGAGAGCAAAATTTCTAACTGGGAAAGGTGGCTGAATGTTTTTTTATAATTGCTTTCTATCTATTACTATAATAGCAATTACCACAACGCGTACATTCTAGTTTTGGAAATTGATTTTGTCCAGATTGCCTTAAACTCCCAATGATAATTGGCGAACCTGTCAACGGGCATTCTGTATGGAAGTGTGGGCAGTCTGCGCTTGATTGAGGTGGGTTAGACTCCAGGGCGTCTTTAATCGGAAATAATTTTTCTTCTGCCAAGCACCACATGCTATCTGATCCAGAATTGCCAGGCGGCTGGTGATTAGGCGGATCGGGTTGTTGATTTAATGTGTCTTTTATGTCTTTGTATTCGAATGTATAGGCTAATGACCCGGGTATTTTATCACCTGATATACAACCAGGAGAAAACCGCACTTTCCAATTCATACCGCATTTTTCGCATTCTGCTTGATATTTAGTCAATAAATCTCCACAAGGAACTAATAATACGTTATATCCCGAAGGGCAAGTTGTTTGTATTGCTTTTTTTGGATTCTCCCTCAATTCTACCGCACTAACTATAAGATGACATCTTAGTGATTTTTCCCGTTGGCATCCTATGGTTGTTGCGTATGCTTCTTTCATGATTGCTAAATATCATAAAGTTGTCAAACAATTTTTGTTGCGGGGCTGGGAGTTGAACCCAGCCTGGGAGATTATGAGCCTCCCGTGCAGCCGTACACTACCCCGCATGTTTTGTGGATTTATCTTATTTTTCATACTTGTGGTTGGATTATACATCCATTGAGAAGCAAATTCAAATAAGTTAAAATTTGGCAGCGCCCGGGTAGCTCAGCTGGTTAGAGCATCGGATTCATAAACCGAAGGTCGCGAGTTCGAATCTCGCCCCTGGCACAACAAATTTGAATATTGATTTTCATTAGAAATTTTATTAACTTAAAATAAATTGAGATAAGTTTAGTTGTAATATTCACAATATCATGTCCGACGTAGATGTTGACAGACCACCAAGTATTGGTAGGCGCGGTTTTTTAAAGACGTTATTTTTTGGAACAGCGGCTTTAGGCCTAGGAGCTTGTAGCCAAGACAAAAAACCTCAGCAATCCCCAATTCCTCCATTTCCTGAGTATTCGTTTCTTCCCTCAGAAGCTACGACTGAGCAGGTTGATTATGTGAATAGGTATGGTCGGGATGCAAAGGATTTAGTAATAAGCAATATCGCAAGTGGAGATGTGCAGGTTGCGTTTTTAAGAGCTGGAGCGATAAATGATCCACAAGGTAGATTAGGAGTTCAAAAAGATAGGTTTGTCGCTTCGCTTCTAAGAGAGGGAGGCGCAAGTGAAGGAAAACGAGTTTCTTTTGTTGCTTTGGATGTGGGTACTAGCTGGCAAAAGAGAATAGATGATTACCTCCAACACCAAGATTCAGATCAGAATTTTGTGTCGGATTTTCACCAAGAGTATGGCAGTGGCTATCTTGAAATTTTAATGGCGGCAAAAGAAGGTAGGATAAAAGTATTTTGTTTGGGCGAGCGGGGGACAGAAGACATTGAGGGAAATAGAGCTAGGGGGTTGAAGAATTTTATAAGTAGCAACTCAGAGTTGAGAGGTATTGTTTATTCTGTGTATTCTTACCGAAGTTCTGATTTACTTGAGGTGTTAAATGAGCAACAAGCATTATTAGGGAAACAGTTGGTAGAAAGAAAGTGGGTAGTTGAGTTGGTAGACCAGTATGACATACCGCCAATAGACAATACTCTTTACAACGCTTACACCCGGTCTGGATTTACTGATCAACCTACAGCTATTGATGGTATAGCTTCCTCTCCATTTTCTAACCAGACTGTAGATGCTACAGGCAGGAGTTACGGAGAAATGTTTGATGCTGTCGTGTTATTGCCCAAGGTAGAACCTAAAAGTGATATGCCAACTACTACTGAACCTCCAAAAAGCCATAGTTAGTTAACCTCTTCATTTTTGTTTTTTTGTTTTCAGGTGCTTTCTTTTACTTTTTTTGAGATAATAGGATACTTGGAATTTTTAGAGTATGAAAAAGCGAATTTTAACCGGCGATAGGCCTACAGGCAGACTTCATCTTGGGCACTATGTTGGTAGTCTAGAAAGTCGGGTTAAATTGCAAGACGAGTACGAGCAGTTTGTGCTGATTGCGGATGTACAAGCGCTTACTGATAATTTTAGCAATCCCAAGAAGGTTAGAAATAATGTTCGCGAAGTGCTTTTGGATAATTTGTCTGTGGGATTGGATCCTTCAAAGACCACATTCTTCATTCAATCTCTAATTCCTGAGATTGCCGAGCTTACGGTTTTTTATCTTAATTTGGTTACTCTTGAGCGAGCGCTGAGAAACCCCACAGTTAAAAACGAGATAAAACAAAAGGAATTTGGCAAAAGTGTGCCGGCAGGATTTGCTCTGTACCCAGTTTCTCAGGCCGCTGATATAACTGTTGTCAATGCGGATCTTGTTCCTGTTGGAGAGGACCAGCTTCCGATGATTGAGCAGACCAGGGAAATAGTTAGAAAGTTTAATTCTCTCTATGGGGAGACCTTTCATGAGCCGGAAGCTTTGGTTGGCAAAGTTCCTAGATTGGTAGGTACGGATGGAAATGCAAAAATGAGCAAATCTTTGGGCAATTGTATTTATTTGTCAGATACACCTGAGGAGGTTTATAAAAAAGCGATGAGCATGTATACAGACCCACAAAGAAAACATGCCACAGATCCCGGAAAAGTCGAGGGTAATCCTGTTTTTATTTACCACGACACTTTTAATCCCAATAAGGACGAGGTGGAAGATTTTAAATTACGCTACCGCGAAGGCAGGATAGGAGATGTTGAAGTTAAAAAGCGTCTTGCTGAAGTGATAAACAATTTCTTGTCCCCAATTCGTGAAAGAAGGAAGTTTTATGAGGAAAACCCTAGTGAAGTGGACAAGATTTTAAAAGAAGGCACAGCAAAGGCCCGCGAGGTGGCCATGGAAACTATGAAGAAGGTACGCAGGTCCATGAGTATTGATTATTTTGTATGATTTCTTAATTTTCACTTAATTAAAAACCAATTGGCTTGCTTAAGTAATGTATTTTAGTAATGTGCCTTGATAAAAATAATTTGTTATTTTGTTTGTTCTGTTTCAGGTGTATTTGTAGTTTTAGTGTATTTTTGGATGTATTGAGGTATCCAGTCTAATGGATATCTTTTACCATCTTGATAACCGGCACGAATTTTTTCTTCGTCCCAACCTAGATTTCTCATTTCAGTTTGGTATTTTTCCACTTCCCTTTCTCTGTTTTCTCTTTTTTTTGCTATCAATAAAGGTTCGTCATAATTGCTAAATAATTCTTCCATGTATGCATATCTTTGTGGCGCAATTATTTTTAATAATCCAGGAATTTCTACAAAAAGGGCGAAACTCTCACAGAAATCATCTTTGACTATATCTTGTCGTTTGCCGGATTTCCTTCTATCAGAAACGTATTCGGAGACACTAGTTTCTTCAACGGTGTCGATAGCAGACCACCTTTCTAGTTCGTCTTCTTTTAAATTTCTGAAAACGGCGTGCCCTATTTCGTGGACAAGAATGGCTCTAAACTCTTCTTTTGTAATTTTTACACTTTTGTCAACATTCATGTATATTAAGCTTTGTCTCATCTGGGTTTTTTCATCGACAAAGGAAGTTTCTTCATGCTTGCCAATTATAGGTGCGCCATAAAGTTTTCTGGCGAAAATTTGTCCTCCGGGATCCTCTGCTCTTGCGAAATTTATAACAGCTATTGTTCTTAAGAATGTTTCTGGAATTTTTTCTTGGATAGGGTTCCACAGCTCAGAGAAATCGGCAAATTCCCGGTTTTTATTCAGTAAGCCCGCTCTTTTGATATTTGGCACATATTCTTTGTTAGTATTTTCTTTACTAATTGACCAACTGGAAGGATCGTGATCTGTCATAAATTATTAGAAATATATATAAAAATATATTAAGTTTTTATTTTTTTTAAAGAAATTTTACAAAATTTAAGCTATTGGTTGCTTTTTAATGATTTAATATAATAGTAAATCTTATGTCAAACGAAATTTCCCTTTCGGATTTTCAGAAAATAGATATCAGAATTGGCACGGTTTTAGATGCTACCATCCCAAATTGGAGCCATTGGGTGATGAAACTTACTGTGGATTTTGGTCCTGATATTGGTGTTAAAACTGTGTTTGCAGGTATTATGAAGTTTTATGCGCCCGAAGAGATAATAGGCAGGCAATTTCCGTTTGTTGTAAATCTTGTGCCTAAAAAAATTGGTCCTAAAGACGAAAATGGAATCCAAAATTATTCTGAGGGTATGCTTTTGGCCGCAAATTTTGTTTCTGATGATAAGGATCCTGAAAAAAATAAGCCGGTCCTTTTTAGTTTATCTGAAAAAGTTCCAAATGGCACGAAAGTTATTTGAAGCTTCTTTAAATAGTTTTCGTTTGGTATAATCCACTCTTGCTGAGAAGAATTTGAAAAAATGAAAATTTTAAATCAAAATAAACAAAAAAACGGCAAAAAAAAGGCTTTGTTTGAATTAAAACTTAAGTTAAATGTTTGGAAAATATTGATTGCCATTTTTCTGATAATTTTCTTTTTGCCAGTGATAGTATCTATTATTGACCTTCAACGAACCAATAGTCGTGTGGATATTTCACAGGCTATAAGGGATATAAAGGATGGCAAGGTAAAAGAAGTTTTAGTTCAAGATAGCAAGCTTATACTAACTTATGAGGACGGATCGGTAAAAACTAGCACTAAAGAAGCCTCTGACAGTCTTGCTAACTTGCTTGAAAAATCGGGCGTAGATCCTTCAACTGTTCCTTATAAAGTTGTAGATCAGTCATTATCACGGGCGGCAAGCGACTTTTTGGGTTTAGTTTTGCCTCTTGTTTTGATGGCAGCTTTTTTCTTTTTTATACTTAAAGCTCAAACTAAAGGTGCCCAGGATATTTTTTCTTTTGGCAGAAGCAAAGCCAGACTTTTTGCCAAAGGCAAACAAAATGTAACTTTCAAGGATGTTGCAGGAGTTGACGACGCTAAAAAAGAGCTTGAGGAAGTAGTTGATTTTTTGAAAAATCCAACAAAGTACAAAAATATTGGAGCTCGTACCCCTAAAGGTGTTTTGCTTTTTGGTCCCGCGGGTGTTGGCAAGACACTTCTTGCCAAAGCTGTTGCCGGCGAAGCTGGCGTGCCGTTTTTCTCAATGGCAGGGAGCGAATTTATGGAAATGCTTGTTGGTGTTGGGGCATCTCGCGTTAGGGATCTTTTTGCTCAGGCAAAAGCTTCCGCTCCTTCAATAATTTTCATAGATGAAATTGACGCTATTGGCAGACAAAGAGGACGTGGAGTGATGGGAGGACATGATGAGCGCGAGCAAACGCTTAATCAAATTCTTGTTGAGATGGATGGATTTACTCCAAATGACAATGTCATTGTGATTGCCGCCACCAACAGAGGCGATTTGCTTGATCCCGCGCTTTTGAGACCGGGGAGATTTGACAGAAGAGTGACGCTTGACATGCCTGACAGAGATGGCAGGAGAGAAATTTTGAAGATTCACGCAAAAGGCAAAAAATTTGCAAAAAACATCAACTGGGAACGAGTTGCCGACAGGACTGTTGGTTTTTCTGGGGCAGATCTTGAAAATATGCTTAATGAAGCGGCAATACAGGCGGCTCGTGAAAACAAAAAAGAAATTGAGATGGTAGACATAGAAGAAGCCGCAACCAAAGTAAAACTAGGTCCTGCCAAAAAACGCCTGCAATCGGAAGAGGATCGCAAAATTACCGCCTATCACGAATCCGGTCATGCAATTGTTACACACTTTTTGCCCAAGATGGATCCGGTACATAGAATTTCAATAGTCGCTCGTGGAATGAGCTTGGGGCATACTCTTATTCCGCCGGCCGCGGATCGCACACATGAAACCAAATCTCGCATGCTTGATCAAATTGCCGCAATGCTTGGTGGTAGAGCTGCTGAGGAGTTGATATTTAACGAAATGACATCTGGAGCATCAAACGATATAGAGCGCGCTACGGCTTTAGCAAGAGCGATGGTGACAGATTTTGGCATGAGTTCTTTAGGCCCTATTAATTTGTCTCCCCAACCTGATCCTGATTTTGGTTTTTTGGCTGATGGTTTCCAAGTTTCGCCTGCGATGCAGGAGAAAATAGATGCTGAAGTGAAAAAAATTATTGATTCCGGATACGAACAGGCTTTGATTATTCTAAAAAAGCATAGAAAACAGCTTGACGATGTAGCTAACGCTCTTCTTGCTAAAGAAACGCTTGACAGGGATGAGTTTGAAAAAATAGTTGGTAGTGAGAAAAACAACAAGTTATGAGTGAGAGATTGAAATTGCAGTTGCCAGAAGGTTTCTCAATTGATTTGGCTAAGGTTGTGTGTAACAGTTGTAATCAAAAAGGAAAATGTTTACCTAAAGATGTGCGAGGAAATTTGTTGGTAGAACTGATAGATATTGAAGAAGGAAAAGGATACGATTTGCAACCCTCTAATGATAATACTTCACTGCCCACAATAAAAGATTCCCCACTGCCAGAACAACAAGAAGGGGAAGACAGAGGCGATAATTCAATTTATGGATTTTTGGCAGGCGTTGCAAGCTATTGTTTATTTACTCCAACAGGAACCAAGTCGCCTTTGTGTGAATTTGTGTTTACAGGACAACAGGATGTTATTGTTGAAAATGTGTCTAGCTTAAGAAATCCTAAATTATCAGTTGCGTCGGAGCGCGAGGTATTGGCTATTCTAACTTGTTTTAAATGTCCTTTGGTTAGCGAATGTAATCCCAGTTACCTGATTGAAAATAAAGTACAGCTAATTGTTGAAGGGCTTTGTGTTAATTCAGAAGAGTGTTGTTTGACATCATGATTCAAGCTTTAAGAAAATTTAATTAATATGAGTGAGCGAAGAAAACCTTTTATATTAGTTACGGAAACAGAATTTGCTTTTGATTGGCAAGGTTTACTAATATGAGTAGAAACTGACAAGTTTCTGGCAGAACCTCCGGGTGCGATACTGCATCCTTTTTGATTTTGGTTTGTTATATTTGTCTTAAAAGTGTAAAAATATGTAAAGCTATACCATATGTCTTTTGATGAAGATTTTGATCCAAAAGATCTAAACACCAACTTGCAACAATTCCCCAAAAACGCGTCGCAAAAACCAAAAAAAACTGCGCTTACTCTCAGGCAAGCAATTGAATATGGCGAGTATGATGTGGCTTATTTGTCAACTTTTCCTGAGTGGCATGAACTTCCTAAGCATATACAATTTGAATATCTGAACGAAGCTATGGATAATCGCAGGAAACAACTTTTACAGCATTGGGCATATATAAATAGAACTAGTAACTGGAGTGTGCGTGATGACCTCAAGGAAATAAGCGCAGGTATTGAAAAACAACTTGATGAACTTGAAAGAGATCGCCAAAAAATTATGGCTGAATATTTGAAGTAAATTATTTCTTTTTCCCCTTTTTATTTCCCAATTTCAAAAAATTGTCATACCTGATATAAACTTATTTTTAATGGAAAACAGATTAATAATTTTTGATGGCAATGCGATTTTGCATAGGGCATATCATGCCATGCCAAAGCTTACTAACTACAAAGGCGAGCACATTGAAGCGCTGTATGGCATGATTTCTATACTTGTCAAAACGATTTCCGACTTACGTCCCACGCATATTATTTTTTGCTTTGATGAGGAAGGAGAAAATTTCAGGCATAAAATCCTAAAGACTTATCAGGAAAACAGATCCCACCCTGATGATGATTTAATTTCGCAAATCAAAAAAGCTCCTGATCTGATTAACGCAATTGGCATACCGGTTTATTCTCATAACGGTTTTGAAGCGGATGATTTAATTGGCACAATTGCAAAAAAAGCGGTTGAAGATACGCCTTTGGTTTTTGGTCAAATTGTTGTTGTAACTGGAGACAGAGATTTATTGCAACTAGTTGATGACAGAAATCACATATCGCTTTTTATGCCCCAAAATGGCATGACGCAAGCTGTTATGTATGATGAAGAAAAGGCGCGACAGCGCATGGGTGTTTTGCCTTCGCAAATTGCGGATCTAAAAGGACTTGTTGGAGATATGTCGGATAATTACAAAGGCGTTCCCGGAATTGGTCCCAAAACAGCTTGCAGCCTTCTTGCTCAATTTGGCAGTTTTAGCGAGATTTACAAAAATCTTGAGAAAATACCGGAAAAAATTAGAAACAAACTGATTGAAGGTTGTGAAAGCGGCGAGTTGTCATACAAATTAGCCCAAATTGTCACAGATGTTGATATTGTGATTGATTTTGACAAAGCTTCTAAATGGGATTTAGTTAGCAGGGAAGCGTTAGCAAAATATGAAGAAATTGGTTTTAGAAGTTTAGTTGAAAGGATCAAAAAGACGGCAAAAGAAATCTCTAAAAAACAGCAAACAAGTTTGTTTTAATATGAAGGTTGCTTTGGTCCATGATTACATAAAAGAATATGGTGGAGCAGAGAGAGTTCTAGAAACCTTGCATGAGATTTTTCCAGACGCGCCTGTTTATACCTTGCTTTATTCGCCAAAATACCTAGGACCTCATGAATTAAAATTCAAAAATTGGGATATCAGAGCTTCTTTTTTGCAATATTTTCCTTTTTCGGAGAAATTGATTAGTCTTTTCAGGATTATTTCGCCCTATGTCTTTAGCTCAATGGATTTGTCCAGCTATGATGTAATTGTTGTTTCGCAAACTGGAGCTTATTTCCCTAATTTAGTCAAAAAAGGCAATGCAAAGCTTGTTTGCTATTGCCACACTCCGCCCAGATATTTATATGGATATCCTACAGCCAGAAAACCTTCCAAATGGCTTCTGCCTTTTATACACATACTAAATCACATACTTCGTATGATTGATTTCAAAGCGGCGCAACAAGTTGATTGTTTTATCGCAAATTCAAAAGAAGTTCAAAAAAGGATAGAAAAGTTTTACCGCAAAAAATCAATCGTGATTTATCCGCCAGTGGATGTGGCTAGATATAAAAAACCAAATTCTAAAAGCAGGAAAAACAATTCTCCTTACTATCTGTGCGGAGGGAGACTGGCCCGCGCAAAGAGAATTGATTTGGCAATCAAGGCTTGCTTGTCGCTTAAGGTTAATCTTAAAATTTTTGGCAAAAGTTTTGCAGGTTATGGAGAGGAATTAAAACAACTTGTTTCTTCTTCTTTGTCTTTAGATTCCAAATTTAACATTGAGTTTCTGGGAGAGGTTACAGATGAGGAAAAATTTTTGTTAATGGCAAATGCTAAAGCTTATATATTTCCATCTGAATTTGAAGATTTTGGCATCACACCTGTTGAAGCGATGGGTGTTGGTTGTCCTGTTATTGCCTTAAAAAGCGGAGGTGTCAAAGAGACGGTTATAGAAGGAAAGACAGGTTTGTTTTTTGATGAGCCAACTGAAGAGTCTTTAGTTTCTGCTCTTAGGAAATTTGACCAATATTTTTGTAAAAAGATTAAGAGAAAAGATTGCGTAAAACATGCTAATAGGTTTTCAAAAGAGAGATTTAAAAGTAAGATCTCTCAAATTATTGACCAAACTTTTCGTTATTCTTGTCTCTGATTACACATCCTTGCGAGAATGGGCAAGAGGAACACATTTCATTTGAAGGTTCGAGTCTAACATACAGTTTGGAATTTGTTGGGGGATGTTTTATACAGTTTGCAGGGTTTAGCACTTCACTAGCAAGATTTTTTCTTGTTACACCCAAGCTTCTTGCTTCTTCTATACCATATCTTTGAAAAATTGCATCTGGGCTGAATGCGTGTACAATTGAATTAGGATCTTCAGATATAGGGATTCGTTTTATAACTTTTGTGTAGGCTTGCTGTTGTTTACGTAAGTCAACTTCTTTTCCCATTGTCAATTGTTACTTGCAGTGGAAGTTATAATGTTTTTAACCTTTTGTCTAGTGGCAAAAGTAGAAAACGGAGTTGTGGGTAGGTTTTATTTTGGTTTATCAGATGATCAAAATTAATTTAGTTAACTGATAGAGGAAAGTTTTAATCAATAGTAGTATTGATGCCAGTTTGACAAAAATTTATTTGTTTGTGAAATTCCTGTTGCGATGACTCAAGAAAGTGGCAGAATAAGATTTTCTGAATGGGTGAAGTTGCAGATCTAATTGTGTTCGTTAGCGAAGTCGATTCTAGAAGAGGTGGGGTATAGTGTTATTACTGACGTAGTGACAATTATTTTTGACAATAAACGACATTATTTAGATTTTGTTAGACAAATATCTTGTGCAAATTTTGATTCAGATGAGGAAGCTGATAAGTTTTTGACGGAGATTGAAAAAGAGTTTGCTAAGTTTTTAGCGGCTTTTTGTATAGCCAACTTATGGGAAGGTAATGCTCGAATAGGGCATCTTAGAGAAGAAGTGTTTGATGAAAGAGTAGATTTTTATGAGCTAGGAAGCGTATTACAATTGTATGTTGTTTGGAATGTGCGAGTTTCAGATTCTAACGCGTTTAGTGTGGCACTACGCAAGATCAGTAATGATTCTACGGATGTTTTTTTATCTGAAGTAAGACGAACTTCAGAAGGGTGGCGTGTCCGCTACCAAACAATTTTATCACTTGAGGGTAATAATTGTGAACCTGATGTGTGGATAAGAGATACAGGGAAAAACGAGCGTTGTGTAACAAGTCCACTTGCAAAAGCAGAAATGGCAAAACGGCTTGCTAAGTGTTTGTCAGATGCCAAAATATAAGTTTTTTTAATTTAGATGTTACCATTAAGGTATAGATTCATTACCACGCGGCGTGCTTCCTATCCCTAAGGATCTTGAGTGGAGAGATTTGTTAATCCTAAAACAATTAAGAAAGTTTTATTTCAATCTTTTGTTGGAACTTTTATAAAATAAAAAGCCATTTGGTGATTTTGGTTGTATAATTGTTTGATGCCTGAATTGCCGGAAGTAGAATCAATAAAGATACAGCTGGAAAAGTATTTGTTGGGACATAGAATTGTTGATTTGTTCATTAATTCTCCGCGTGTTTTTGAGGGTGTAAAAGAAGAAATAATTGGATCCACCTTTGTTGCTGTTCGCAGGTTTGCTAAAGCGCTTTCGTTAGATTTATCCAATGACAAGTCTTTGGTTATTCATATCAAATTGACAGGACAGCTAATTTACAGAGGAGTTAATCTTCCTAATCCTCCTCCTATCTCCAAAAAGGTAATTGGAGGAGTTTCCGGAAAACATACACATGTTGTCTTTGTTCTGGATAAAAACAGTTTTTTGTACTATAACGACGTACGTCTTTTTGGATGGATTAAAGTGGTAGACACAAAGGATGTTGAAAACATTGGTTTTGTGGGCAAATTAGGGCCTGAGCCTTTTGGTAAAGAAGGCGGCAAGCCTGAGCTTTTGACATATGAGAGGTTTAGAGATATTCTTGCAAAAAGCAAAAGGGCAATTAAAACTCTTTTGATGGATCAGTCAAAAATAGGCGGGATTGGCAACATTTACGCAAATGACGCTTTGTGGCTTGCCGGTATTCATCCTGAAAGACAAGCTGGCAAATTAAGTGATAGTGAATCAAAAGTGCTTTACGATGCGATTATTGCTGTTTTGAGAAAAGGAATTGAAACGGGTGGGGCGTCTGAACTTGCTTTTGTTACTCCTGATGGTCAAGAGGGAACTTATCAGAATCATACTTTGGCGTATGGTAGAAATGGTAAAAAATGTCCAAGATGCAAAAAATCAACATTTGAAAAATATTTTTTAGCTGGCAGAGGAACTTATATATGCAAAATATGCCAAAAAAAATAAATGTTTTTTTCTCGGTTGTTATCCCTGCCTTGAACGAAGAAAAATATCTTCCTAATCTTCTGGCTGATCTTGCCTTTCAGACTTACTCTGATTTTGAAGTGATTGTTGTTGATGGCAATTCAGAAGACAAGACAGTTGAGGAAAGCAGTAAGTTTAAGTCTAAATTTAAAAAATTTACTATTTTGCAAAGCGATAGACGCAATGTTTCATATCAGAGAAATTTGGGAGCGAAATCCGCGATTGGCAGGTGGATAATTTTTATGGATGCGGACAATAGACTACCTGATTATTTTTTGGATGGTATCAGGTATCAGATTGCAAAAACAAAATGCGATATTTTTACCACATATTGCGAACCAGACACAGATAGCGCTGGCGATAAATTAGTGACGCAATCAATAAATGCCGCTTTAGAGATTGCTCAATTTTTGGAAAAACCATCCGCTCAAGGAGCCATGATTGGTGTCACAACTGAAGGTTTTTATAAAATTGAAGGTTTTGACACGGAATTTATACCTTCAGAGGACAAAATGTTTGTAAGGACTGCGATCAAAAAAGGTCTTGAATTTGTCATATTCAAAGAGCCAAGGTATATTTTTTCCATGCGAAGGTATAAAAAAGCAGGGCATTTAAAAACGATTACAAATTATTTGGATATAAACTTTCAGGATGAGATGAGTGGTGGTAAAAGAAAAGCGGTGAAATATGAAATGGGAGGGCATTTATTTAACCAAGATAAAAAATTAGAAACTGAGGATTTCAAAAGATTGTTTAAAGAAATTTCTAACCAGAAAACACTCAAAGGCAAGGTAGAAATCCTTCTTAAGTTTATAAAACACAATCAATCTTTATAAAAATCTGATTTAGATTCATTGATAGCAATGATTCTTAAAACATTGTCTTTGTTTAATTTTAGAAATCATAGAAAAAAGACCTTTAGTTTTTCAGACAAGGTTAATGTCATAGTTGGGAATAACGCTTCAGGGAAAACAAACGTACTCGAAAGTGTCTTTTTACTTTCAACAGGCAAAAGCCTGAAAGCAAATCGGGAAGAAGAGATGATCATGATTGTAGAAGAATTATCTAAAATAAAGGGAACAGTAAGCTTTAGGAGTTATAGCAACAATTTGTCCAATGATGATTTAGATAGTGTTGAAAATTTGGAAGTTATCTTAACTCGCGGTTTTCTGGAATTAGGCACATCTGTGCCACGTAAAGCGCCTAAAAAAAGACTTTTGGTTAATGGTAATCCCAAAAGACTGGTTGATTTTGCTGGAAGGTTGAAAGTTGTTTTATTTGGCCCTTGGGATATGAACTTAGTTACGGATCCGCCAAGCGCAAGAAGAAGTTTTTTGGATCTGGTAATTTCGCAAACCGATCGTGAATATCGAAGATGTGTTGTCGCTTACGAAAAAGCTTTGCGCCAAAGAAATAAATTGCTTTTTAGAATTAGAGAAGAAGGAGTCTCAAGAAACCAGCTTATTTTTTGGAATCAGCTTTTGATTCGTAATGGAGAGTATATTGCCAGAAAAAGGGCAGAGTTTATAGAATTTACAAATTCGGCAAGTCAGTTAACTGATTGTATGTACCAATTGTATTATGACAAAAGCGTTATTTCTGAATCCAGACTTGAGCAATACAAAAAGGAAGAGGTTGCTTCAGCCACAACTTTAGTAGGACCACATAGGGATGATTTTCGATTTTTGATTTTGAATTCCAAAATCTCAGATGATGCCTTTGATCTGGCTTTTTATGGGAGTCGAGGGGAGCAAAGAATGGGAGTTTTGTGGTTAAAGTTAGCGGAGTTGGCATTTATAGAAAAGGTTTGTAAAGAAAGACCAGTGCTTTTGCTTGATGACATTTTGTCTGAACTAGATCATGAACATCGTCATATTGTTTTATCAACAATGAAAAACCAGCAAACAATAATGACTACTGCGGATTATCATTATGTTGAAGATCTAAAAGGGGTAGAAATTGCCAACATAATTAATTTGAATTGATTATTTTTTTAATCATTACCACTAACAATTTTTACAATTCAGTTGATTTATCTGAATCTTGATTATCCTTAAATTGAATTGCTCTTATTTGTAGTTCTTTTAACAACTCAGGATTTATGAAGTCTGGTCTGCTTTCAATCAAATCTATTAAAGCATTTATTGCCCGAATTTGAGATGACGTAAGTTCGGGCGAATAGCGAGAAGATTCAGAAATTGTCAGGGAGAATAACCTTAAAAGGTATGCTCTTATAAGTTCCAAATCATTTGCTGTAATTAATCTTTCCATCACTATTTTATTACCGTAAAAATTGCGTTATATTATAAACATAAAATTAAAATAAAGTTTATAAGAATTTAATTAAATTGCATGTTGATACCAAAGTACACTATAACAAACAAGATTTTAAAAAACATAGGCACCATAGAGGCGGCGCGTGAAGTTGTGGAGAATGCGCCACTTGTTCCTCTTTATGAGAAGCAATTTCAAACCGACGCTATTACAAGAACTATCTATCACGGCACACACATAGAGGGCAATGAGCTTTCGCTTGAACAAACTAGAAAAGTTATGGAAGGATTTGAGGTTACCGCGCACGAACGAGATATACAAGAAGTTATAAATTACAGAAATGTCGCCAAGTTTTTAGATGAACTTCTTGATCAGAAAAGAGATTATGATCTGCAAATGCTTTTGGATATTCACAAAAAAACAGTGGAGAAAATAGTTGATCCAGAAAAGACAGGCGTTTTGAGAAAAAGTCATGTTGTTATAAAAGAAGAAAACACCGGAAAAATCATTTTAGCCCCGCCTCCTTACGCTGAAGTTCCATATCTTATTGATGATTTCTTTGAATGGTTTAACAGTCCTTCCGCCAAAGAGATACATCCTGTTTTGAG
>JANWVB010000013.1 GCA_025057695.1 Patescibacteria group bacterium | reverse complement strand
AAATATATTTTATCTTGACTTTCAAGGCTTTGTAGGTGTTTTCCTAAGCTTTGTCGCGTCAGTTTCAAGTCTGGCAATTCTTATGCTCTACAAATTTTATAAAAGTCTAGCGAAATTATGATTCTGAATTAGACAGCATAATTATTATGCTTCATTACGCTCTATACTCTCAGGTTATACCAAAAATGCGCGAGAGTACTGCTAAAAACTCCATACTTTCTTTGCAGTACCCAAAGGATCATGCCTCCCAGCGTTTGCGATGCTGGAATTGTTTTAGTATCAAAACCTTTAAATGTAAAGTTGTGCGCAAGACCAAAAAGTAATGAACTAATTCCTCCAGCGATACATGCTTTTCTTGTCATCCAATTTCCATCAACACCAAGAGAAGTATCTTTAATAATGTTCTCAGTATCTTCTAATGCACTTACTACCATAGACGGCATAGCTCTAAAATAAATTTCTTCTGTTAACGCACTTAACAGTTGAATTACTAGAGGAGGTTTTTTAATTTGAGACAGTTCATGTTGAATGCATGATGGCTTATCTAGAGAATGCATGCAATTTTGTTGGATTTGTTCCTGATATGCATAGTAATTGGCATTTCCAGCTCTAATCCCTGTGACTTGTTCTACACCGTTGTCTACATTGGGTAAAACCCATCGTGTTGCCTCGCCAACAGCCAAAGCTACGCCACATGCGGCAGACAACCTTAAAAATGTACGTCTATCAATTCTTTCTGCCATACAAGCAATCTAAAATTAGAGGTATCATAATTTTAGAAAAGAGGATGAATTAAGTCAACCATATTTTTATTAATTTGTGTTGTTTGCTTTTAATTTCAACAATTTGCGCTTTATTTTACAAAGCAAATATTTTTCATTTTGGGCATTGCATAAAGTTATACCTTGTGTATATAATTGCGAAAATGGGAGTTGATCGAGATCCGATCTTGTCAAGAAGAGGGTGTTTAAGAGAAGTTGCCAAGATCGGTGGAAGTTTTACATTAGGCTTGGCGTTATGCAAATTAACTGAGAGACCAAGTCAGCCTCTCATATTGGTTCCTAGAGAAGGATCAACTACTATAGAAATAGAAGATCCGGAAGCAATTACTCCTGATTTAAACGGGTTGCGGATTACGGTAGAACAATTAGCTTCTTCTGTTGCGGATGAGGATACTAGAAATAGAATTTACGAAGCTTTTAATGCTTGTGCGAAGCAAATAGCAAACTTAGAAGCTAAAGTTGCTGACGAACGACTAAAAACCCGAACTCTTTTAAATGCATCGTTGCAAGTTTCGCCCATTATTGAGAGGTTAGCGCGCACAGACGTGCCAAATGGAACAGAACTAGCGCAGGAAACAATTGGCTTATTAGACGCATTTAAAATATTGCTACAGCCAGATGATGCACAAAAAAATCAAATTTTAGCTATTGTTGATAATCCGGTATCTCCTCTTAGACCAGCTTTTGATTTTCTCAGATTTTTATCTAATATAAAAGATGAGAAAGGTGGGAAAGGAGTGCTTAATGATATTGAGGAGATGGCGAATAAAACACATATGAGGTATGTTCCTCAAATAGACCGATTCATTTCGTTTTTACAAACATTGAATGACCTTGCCGATACATGGGTAAAAAATGCTGCCAATATCGTATCTAACTTCTTCCGCTCTGCAATAGTCTTCGTGGCAAGGGGTATTAACCCTCAAAGATACATAAATGAGAAAGCGATATTGGACGATTTAGAAGCTTCAAACAGATACCTACGCTCTGTTTTTGGCTTAACAATTACTGCGGAAGAAAAAAATAATTTGCTAGATTTTCTTCAAAAGTTACGAACATTAATAGACTCTAACAATGAATCTACAAGATAAGTTATCTGCATTCTTTCCTCAAGTGCAACTTTAATTTATGTTAGCGCACAACAGAAAGAACAGTTGGGCACGTTTCTTTCGTTTCTAAAGAATCTCAGAGATTTTCTGAAAGAAAAAAGAGAGATTTTAGGGAGAAAGTTAGGTTATCCTGTTAACTAATTTTCAGTTTTATAAATAACCGTTTTGGCAGTGTAAAAAATTGTAGAAGGTACGCTTTTTTGAGAAGAATAGCCTGTTTGTTTATTTTTTTTGTTTACCTTTGAATTTGAAATCCAACTATCAACGCATCTACTGTTTTTATTGCACTTCCATCGGAGTTTTGACCCTCAAAAAACTTGTTGGTATAAGGAATTCTATATGAATTCCCCATAAATTGTATAACTCCTCCATCTCCTCTACTTTTGTGAATGTCAATTGAAACTATCCAAGCTTCAACCTTACTTGGGTCAGGTCTATCAAATCTAGGATTGCCACAATAATGTGGATACGCTTGGTCAATAATTTCCCCTAACTGAGCAGAAGACAATCCCACCGCCTGTTTCATTTGTCCACCCGGTGTCGCATTGATCACATTGCCTTTACCGTCAAAAACAGACACGGCATACGGCAAATTATTTGGACCATATACTACTAGCACGTATTGTCTGTCTCTTCGCAATGTAATTTGCGATAATTGCTCCTGCCCTGCCATTTTTTGGGGAATTCCACTGTTTATTTCCTCAATACTAGGTGGTGGGTTGGTATTGCATACATCATTTTTACTCCCCCACATATTATTTATCAAATCAACGATGTGGTTTGGAGGTGGTTGGTCTGCAGTCTCAGATTGATTAGGTGAATTTTGTGTAACGCGGTCATAAACTACATATCCACCAAACGCAAGTGTTGCAACTAATGCAACACCACCCGTTATACAACCGGCTTTTTGTGTACATCTTGACAAAAACCCAGGAGGTTGATTATTATTCGTCCTTCTTCGTCGAGCGTTCATTATTCCCATATTCGTATCACGCCTTGAAAGATGTGCATTATTCCTCCTAGAAGCTTTTGTATTTTCATTTATTACTTGAAGAGCTGTATCTATATATTTATTAATTAAACTAACCAATTTTTTCCTTGTTTCAGTTGGTATTTCGTGTGGAGGAAGACTAACAACATAACCAAGATCTAAAATGGCATGCTCAATTCCCATTACAATAGCTTGTTCTTGTTGTGAGTTTAAAATTTGTATTCTTCCTTGATAATTTTGAATAGTTGCATTACTTTGAGCTTCACCTAGAAAGTACGTATTAGATCTTTTTGTTATTGCTTCTGCCAATTTCCAATATTTTCCGGGGTTTTGCCCAGAACTTCTTCTGGCTTCTATTTGTCTTTTTATGTGCTCTAAAATTGCACCCTGATATGTTGGCGTTTGAGCAAGAAAAGCGGCTAAAATTGCCAATCTGTCCCAGAATCTACGAATCTCTTCTTCATCCTTTTCATCTTTGCAATCAAAATTCAAGGCATGCACCTGTGGTATAGTTGGACTTACAGGCTGTCCTTTTTCAATATTTTCACGAAACTCTTGCAAAGCTGTTTCTTCAATTTTCCTATTCAAGCTTTCCCTTAAGTCCGGATTAGGTAAAATATGTCTCGCCTGATAATATTCCTGACTAGTATAGGGATTTGTATAACCCATGCCACCATATACTCCAGCACCTTGCGCAAATGGCGGCGGCAGGGCTAATTGTTCACTTGCCACATTTGGCAGTTGAGGTGGAAAAGGATTGGCAGTATTACGAGTTGCCGCATGCCGTAGATCTAGAAATGCTCGTGCTGTTTGTATGGCATTTTCTGGATTAACTCCTTTAACGTTTCTACCAGTAGCAATGTAAAACAAAAATTCGGCAAGTTGTTCAATATTTGTATTTACTAACGAGCCCTGATCAATTACAAGACTTAATAAATTCGGGTCCGAAATTGCAAACGCTTTAATTAAACTAATAATCTCTTGTTTTTGTTGCATTTCTATCAAAGGATTGCCACCTGACGATCTGTCTGCTCTTTCTCTTGCCTCCCAATTTGCTGGATGCGAATTGGGAGGGAAGCCATGACTGCCGTCATTTGCTATTTGACGAAACGGATCTTGAGATTGATCAATTAACGGCGTAGAGTCTATTACACCAGCTACCCGCTCAAAAAACAGATTTACAAATTTATTCTCTCCCCTAGATTCATAAATAGTTTTTAGGATTTGCAGTAGTCCCAAATCCACAACTCGCGGGAAATTTACTACTCCGTCTGGAGCTCGACAAGTTGCAAGGTCATATCGAATTCTTTCAATAAATTGATTAAAAGGAGTATTGTCGGCATCATTTATAATCTCCTGATAAAGATCCAGTCTTTGGCCTTGATCTGTGGGTAGTCTGTTAAGCAGAGTGTTAAGAGCATTAGTTAAACTAGAACTCGCATTAAAAGGCATTCCATATCTCCTTGCCAGAGTATCTAATACTGTTGCATAATCTCCAGCTTTCCCTACATTCAAAAGTCCACTTTGCTCAATTGCATATAAGACCGCACTAATATCTTCTGACTTTAGATCCCTTTGAATATGTGCGGGGTTCTGAAAACTATGGTAAAGTGACTTAAGTTTATCGTTGGCGTTAACTGGCGATAAAACTACTCCGGCACTTAAAATTAACAACAAGTCGTCAAAAGATATTCCTTCACTACCTGCTCCTACTCCAGAAACGGTATTTACCGCCATATATATTTTATTTCCGTCACCAGCTATAGCTGGGTAATAAACAATATTTGATGATTTTGTTGTTCCAATTTCTGAGCCATGACGAGTTGATACATTTGAATTTTGACCTCCTACTCTCCGCGCGCTAATAACCACTATCCCGCCACCAACAATGGCGGGCGTAAAAGAGTAGGATTGATCTCCATATGTCTCTGTGAAAGGATTTCTAGGCTGAAGAATTAGTCTACTGTTTATTATATCTACAAATTTTACCCTTAACGCATTAGCAATTCCAATTTGATTTGGAACAGGCAATCTCCTTTTGTCAAGATGATACGCTTTTAAAAAGAGCTCGTTTGTTGGCGGATAATGTGGGGGAGAATTACGGATTTTAAGTATTAACATGTGAGGATTTGTCTCAGATTCCAAAGCTCTTTCCAAGTTTTGCAAATATGTCATATTTGGTGGATATCCACTTATCAACAAGCCAGCAAAAACAGGGTGCATGAAGTTATGTTCATTTCCATTTAATCCCAACCTAGTTATGAGATTTTTTCTCAATTCCTCATAAGCTGCCAAATTTGCCTCAGGCGGATTAGGAGAACGATATGACATATTTAGCCGTAGTATACACAACCTAGCGAAAAACTCAAATTAAAAAATTCAAGATTTTGATAAATATGTGTCATGTCTTGCAAGTATTGTTACGATTTGCGATTGTTACTAACTCCCCCATTGTTTCATAAGTTGAACTACAGTTTGAATGTACAAAGTTGGATTGTTACCATCTGAAGCTGGAGCATATACAGGAATTATTTGTTCTACAGTTGTAAGTTCACGCCCGTTAATATACCCAAGCGCATAAAACCATATAAGAATGCAAAGATCCTCTATTGACTCCGCCCAAGTGTCATAGTCTCTAAAACCTTTATAACACCTACCTTCCCAATTTTCACTGCATGTGATATTACCCGCATTGTTACTAGTGCTTCCATCAGGTTTGAGTCCTGCCCAATTTTGATTAGAACCGATACCTGATTCTGCTGTAGCAATTGCAAATATAAATTCTGCTTTTATTCCATATTTCTTGGGAATTTCTATCCATATTTTTGCTCCTTCCTTTAAAGCGGGTGAATTGTATTGTATTAAAATTTGTTCAATTTTTTCTATGGTAAAATTTTCAGATGGCGGTCCAAATACACAGGTTTGATCCAGCGGCGCTTTTCTTATAATTCCTGATACAAATTCTTTCGAAGCAGCCAAACGCTTTATGTCTTCAATAATATCTTCCCATTTAGGAGTATAAAGAGATGTCAGGTCTGTTTGTTCCACACTCTCTCCCCTCGCAGGCACCACAATTTTGTTTGTTTGATCACTTTGATTACGTTGTGTAGAATCCCAAACAGCTCTAGCAACATGCGGAGAAGCAATGCCAGCGCCAACTGTCACCAATGCCAATTTTATAAATCTTCTTCTATTAATTTCAGGCAACACAATAGATTGTCGTGATTTCTGCCTGTGTCCGGGCAAGGAATGAGAGTGATTTTCTTCATCAAACAAACCATCCGGCAAGGCACGACTCAATCCAGTTATGCCTCTTCCACCGGAAATTTCATCATCAAAGAGTTCATCAGGCAATGGATGCCGAAATTGTTGCGGTTGCGAATTTCTTTTTGCGACAGCGCGTCTGCGCGTTAAAAGAAAATACAACCAATACAAAAAAGATGACTCGTATGTATTGCGACGTCTTTTGGAATATTCTCGTATGACTTTTTCCATTAAAGCATCCAATTCGCGATTGGGATTTTTGAGCTCACCGGTTACAATAAGTTTTTCAATATCGGGATTGCGACTGCCAGTCAAATTGTGTTCTATCTCACTTTTCATAAATCAATCCATTCCCTCCATTCCTTTTCAAGATCATCCAAACTTTTTCCGTATACTTCTTGGTATCGAGCACTGCCCGGTTCATAATTGCCACTTACATATAGCTCGTCAAACAAATCCCAACCATATTCTTCAACAAGAAATTGCACAAAACTTGCCCATTGGTAGTAAATTGTATTTATCTCATCTGCGGATCTTCCATAAGGATGTATTTGGAGTGGAAATCCGATACCTTGTTTCTTTACATACTCTCTAAAATCCTCTGATGTTCCACCCAACCAATACTTGCCAGCTCCCCAAGTGGCAATTCCTTCTAACAAAATTCGATCCGCGTTAAGATGTGCGTCGCCATATTCATCATGAGTGAGTTGATGGACATATTCATGAGCTAAAATAGCAACCACTCTTTTAAGGGGAATCTCATTGCAGGAGCGAACTTCAATTCTGCGGAACTGTGTGTCCGCAACTCCATTTAAATTACATCCTTGTTGTGAGGATATATAAATGGTAATGTCTCCTTTGGCGCCCGCGCCAAAGCGTCTCACCACATAATCATAAGCGGCAATAGCCTCGTTCTCCAATTGTTCCTGTAAATTAGTATACAAACCAGAATCATAGTGGAAGTTGATTGATATTTCAGAAATAGGATTGTTTGCTTCTAGATCAGATAATTTTGTCAAAGGTTCGTTTTGACCAAGCGGATTTACATTTTTTCCGGATTGCCAAACTTCATAATGCAAGTGAGGACCGCTAGACTGGCCTGTGCTACCCGCGTACCCAATCAAGTCTCCCCTTTTTACATAGTGTCCATTCGTAAGACCTTCCGCAACTTTATCTAAATGGCAATACTTAGTCAGCCATTTTTTATTTTCAATAATTACACAATTCCCTCCGGGCCAAGTGTCAAGATATATCTTTATCTGGCCAGCATGAGTGGCATATATTGGCGCCCCCAACGTGCTTTCGGGTTCAGCTTTACCATCTCCATTTTCATCCACAGCAAGATCTATGCCTCCCATCGTGCGAGTTGGTTGATGTGACTCGCCATCGTATCCTTGCGTAATCACAACATTTTTGTCCCCAAAAGGACTGCCCATTGGCATATTAGGATCCAATTTTTCTTTCCCTTCCGCGCTTTCGATTGGAGAAACAACTGGCACTTGTCCGTAAGCGTTAAAATTAAAACCGGAAACAATTCGTGGAATGCTACATGAAACTACGCAAGAAACACAAAAAAGCGAAACTAAAATAGCCTTTTCCCTTGTACTTAAACCATCTATTTTATCCCCAACATATTCTTCCAAAAGCTCGTAATAGCGCCACCACCAGGCTGATGGCGGTAATTTGTCTATTGGAATACCCGCATCCTCGTCGGCATAATCATCGAAGTAAAAATCTGGTGGAGCTTGACTTATGCCACCCGAGTTATTATCATCTGAATAAAAATCTGGAGGCAGTCTTGATATACCTTCTTGGCCTTCTTGATATTCCGCAGACATGAAACAAAAAAAGATCAGTAATTAAGGCGATGATATAATGAATTGCCCTTTTTGTAAATTCGCCAAATCTGCTTAAAACTTTTGACTAAATTTTGGTTTTACTAAACTTGTTTTACAAATTTAACTAGCGCAGAGCGGATATTTTAATTTAGAATGCTCACTTTTTTACCCCTAGAGTAATCACAATATCATAACTTTGCCTGTCGGAAAGATTTTGTGGCGATCTCACCACTGATTTATAATTTTTCTCAAGCGCGGATTTTACAGCCTCAAAAACGCTATCTGGGACTGATGCTTTCGTCGCAACTTCAGTGTCTTTGAAATCAAACCTTTCAGAGTTGCCAGTTGTTGCTTTGGCAAAACCTACCGCTTCTAGAAGTGCCCCGGCTTTTTTTGCTTCTCCCGGAATACCTGTTCCATTTTTGATCATTATGGAAAACTTTGACAAGTCTATACTTACTTGAGGGGTTGGAGTGGAAGTTTGTTTAGAACTCAAATCATTTTCTTCTACAGGTGTTATCCGGACAGAATTAGAAATGGGAGTAGGTGTAGAAGTTTCAACAATACCTTGCTGCAAGGGCAAAGATATGGTTTTTTGGTAAAAATAAACTCCCCCAATCAGAGCACCAATTGCAAGCAGGAAAAAGAAAACAAAGAACAGTCTACCCCATGGGAATCTACCCTTTTCCATCTGATAATCAGAATCTGCTGTTTCAGGCTTGACACTCTCCAGCCATTTTTTGATTTCTTCCGAACTTAGATTTTCGTTTGGATATTTGGTTGGTGAATCACTTACTGCCAGCTGTTCACTTGCTTGTGGCTTTTGATTTTGATCTGGCACCTGTTCTTCCGGTTTGAGATTTGTGGCATCTGATTTTTCAGTTTCAGACGAAGGCGCGGGAACTGAGAATGGCGGCGGTTGATCCAGTTGTGAAAAAGATGTAATTGAAATAGAGTTATTATGTTGCTCTGACACTTGATTATCTATCGTTTCTTCTACTTTTATCTTAGGCCGCGGCTTAGTTATTTTGCCATCCATAAATTGACTTAATTCATTTTCTTTTACAAAATACCTTCTTGTCAACGGCTTTTGATTTGCTACCATAAATTAATATGAGCCAAGCAGGCAATGTCAAAAAACTAGTTCAAATTCAAAATCAGCAAAACTATGGCGATGATACACCAATAGATGATTCAGGAGAGTCAACAGACATTGATGAATTGGCGGAAGAAATTTTAGGCAATGTGGTTCCAGAAGATCAACCACTTGATATAGCTAGTGAGATTGAAAATGATGAACAAGCCAGACGTGGCCCACCCGAAGACAATATTGAAGAAGATATAGTAGATCCTGCATCTATTAAGCCAATTGGAGAAGAATAATTAAGTTTTTTTTAACTTCTTTTTTTTATAGATTATTCCTCAATAAAAATGTAAAATATGAAAGCTTGTTTTCTGGCTTTTGCTTGAGATGAATAAAGCGCAAAAAGCTATTGCTTGGCATAAATGGTGAATGTAGCTCAGCTGGTTAGAGCGCGTCTCTGTGGAAGACGAGGCCGGCGGTTCAAATCCGCTCATTCACCCCAAGAAACAAAAAATTAATTTGCATCAAACAATTTTTATAATTCAATTAAAAATCTTTACTTTAATAGAAAATTTTACTTTCAAGCTAATTATAACACCACACATCAAAACTGATTATCTATCATTCATTCATTGATAACCACCACATTTAAATAACAAAAATATCCTATAGCTTGATTTAATACAAAAAATGGGCTATAATTCGCAAGTTTTAATTAAAAGACGCACTATGATATTTCCTTGGCTTGCGCTTTTTGATTTTGCAACAGTAAGAGCAAATTTTATAAAGCCTATTGATATCAAGTCTATAAAGGCCAGATCTAACGATTTTGCAATTCTTGTCCCAGTCTATAATGATATCAAATATATCAAAAATATTGATTTTTTGAAAAAGTATGCAGAAAAAGTTGTGCTTTGCACTACCAATAAAGAAACAGAAGAGTTTTACGAAAAATTAAACAAACTCTCCAAAGAGCATGGATTCAGAATAAGCATAAGTGATGTAACACAAGAAGGCAAAAATCCATTCTCTATTTTTAACAAAGTTCTCTTGGCTCACGATCTTGTTTTAAAAGAAAGTTTGAAGTCTCTGGACGAAAAATATGTAATTTTCATAGACGGCGACACTTTTGTGAATGAGGATCTGGCAATTTTGTGTGGAGCAATGGAAGAAAATGACTTTGATATAGCCTCTGTGAAAGTTATACCTTCAAGGCGAAGCAATTTGATAGAACACTTGCAAGGCGTAGAGTACGATATTGCCATGCAAGCAAGGCTAATATACCCATGGCTCACAAGCGGAGCAGGTATGGTTGCTAAAAGGTTGGTAATGGAAGAAGTGATGAAAAATCATTCTCTATTTTTCAACGGTGGTGATATAGAAATCGGCAAAATAGCAGACATTATGGGATTCAAAGTTGGACATATTCCAATGATATTTTACACAGAAATACCAGAAACTTTTGGCAAGTGGGTAAAACAAAGATTTTCTTGGATGAGCGGAGCGTTTAGACATTCAATAATAAACATTCATCACAATTTAAACCATCCTTTTCACTTCATATATTTTTCATTCATAATTTATTTTCTATATCCGATAAAAGTGTATGAACTAATCAAATATTGGTACCTGTTTCCTCTTTTGGTACTTTTGTATATCGTGATAACATTTCTTGCCAACTGGAAAGTCAGAAATAAATACATGATTCTTTTCCCTTTCTACGCTTTTTTTCAAGTGATGGTTATAATTTGGTTTGGAATCTGGAGATACTTTAACAATCTTTATAAAACTAAAAATGTTGGCTTAATAAGAATTCGCTATCATTCTCCATTTGCCAGACGAAAAAGAAATTTGCCATATAGGATTTACAATTATTCCACATCTTTAGCAGTAGTTTTATTAATCATCGCAATGACACAGACAAGCCCGATTGAGCTTGTGGCAAAATCGCACCAATCTATCGCTTCTGAGTCAATATCTTATTTTGGAAAACTTTATCAAGAATTAAGAAACGACAACAACGAAATTTTAAATCCTTTAGTAAGTGAAGGTAGTCAGAATCCTAACTTGCAAGAAACGCAAACGGACCAAACAATTTCAAATCAGTCGCAAGAAAAAAGCTCTTATTACTTAATTGTCACTGAAACTGGAGATAGTTTGTACAGGCTATCACGAAAAGCGATCGACTTGTACATTCAAGATTACCAAGTGGAAATTACTCAAGAAGAAAAAACATATGCCGAAGACAGCATGAAAGATGCAAACATTAAAAATTTTTCCAATGTAAGACCGGGCATGCTTGTAAAATTTGAAAAAAAAGAAATTGAAAGACACTTGGCTTTGGCAAAAGAAAATTTAGAAATTAAATAAATATTCATCTTCCTAATTTTTCTTGAGTTTGCAAAAACAAAAGCTCTAAACATTAAATAATCTTTTTGAATTTTTGCTAAACTTTAGAGTACATTCATCTAAAAGAAAAAATTCATGCGTCCAAGAAAAAAGTTAGAAATAAATTTTCTAAAAAATAATCAGAATAAAACATATTTATTATTTTTATCCGGCATTATTGTTTTAATTGTCGTTATTTTTATTTATGTTGCCAATTCAATGAATCTGGACTTTGTAAAGGGCACAAAAACACAAAAGTATTTTTTCCCTGAAGGATACGAAGTGGGAGCATGGCTGTGGATTGCTCCAGATGAGATTGATGAAGATCAAATTGTCAACTTGTTGCAGTTTGCCAAAGACGAAGGCATAACAAAAATTTACATTGATATCTCAAAACAAATTGACATAGTAGAAAGATCAAGAAATTATCAAAGAGATTTGGAATTATTCAATCAATCTAACAAAAATATCATAAGCGAGGCTAAAAACTTTGGAATTAAAATAGAAGCTTTGGTTGGCGCTCCGGATTGGTCAAGAGAAAATTTGTCTTATATACCTCTTGACATTATGGATTATGTGTTAACTTACAACAAAACAAATCCCGAAGCTAAGTTCTCTGGAATACAATTTGATATAGAATTTTATAATCAAAAAGATTACAAAAAAAATAAACATGAAAGATGCTTGGAATTTTTGCAACTTGTGGATGAGATAATTACAAAGGCAAAGAGGAATGATGTTTTGGAATTAGAACAGTTTGAAATTGGCTTTGCAATGCCATATTGGTTGGAAGATAGCAAAAATAACTTGCCATCTGTGAGGTATCAAAATACGACAAAGGATTTCATGAATCATTTTTTCTCTATCTTGGAAGAATATCCATATTCCTATGTGGCTTTGATGGCTTACAGAAATACAGCGGAAGGGAAAAACGGAGTAATAAACATAGTCTCTGAAGAGCTAAACTACTTGAGAAACCAAAATTCAAATATAAAAATCATTATTGCTCAAGAAACCACTAAAGGCGAAGGCAATCATACAACTTATATGAGAAAGGGAGATCAGGAACTTAAAAAGACATTAAATCATGTTGCATTAAAATACCAAGAGTTTGAAAACTTAGCAGGTTTTGCCATACATGATTTGCCTTCTTACAAAAAATTGGTAAACAAAAAATTAAAATGATTAATTAACAAACTTGTGCTTGTTAATTAATAAATGCTTCACAAGCTGTAGATGATGGTTTGAATTTTGGTGGCAATGTCATAGCTCAATCAGGGCATGCAGGCATTCGCAGTGACTTCATGGATGCAGAGTTTAAAGATTATAAAATTAGATGATTATTAAACAATTAAAAATTTGTCAAATAAAAAAGCTTCGAAAAATTTACTTATGATAAAACTTCTTTTATAGTCAAAACAAAATCGCGACTGGCAGTATACAAACCATTTTCTGATCTTTCTACAAACGTGTGATTATGCGCACTGCGAATTGCTTGGGAAAAACGCTCCCCAATCATCCAATCAGCGGCAACAAGCGTGTCTTGATTGAACAAACTCTCAGAATCTCCAGAATTTCCATTGTATATTTCCAATTTAGCAATATCCAAACAACAATTGCAACCGCCCACAACAGCACAAGGAACATTGTATACAGGAATTATTATTCGTTTCCTGTTAATAATTAACGAACGACTTCTTACAACATTTTGATTCAATGCTTCTCTATGCAAAGTCACATCAATCAAGGCAATTGGATCTGAATCGTTGAATATCAAAATATCTCCACCGGGCAATTGATTTTTGGGTGAGTAATGCAAAAACGGAGGCGCAAGTCTTGCTTCCCAATTAGAGTTTGCTTGACTAAATTTCCAATTAATCCATTCGCGAGCTATTATTTCTAAAAAATAAGCTCTTCCTTCTTTTGCAGGCTGGTCTTCTTCGGAATCTTGGAGTTTGCAGGTTGGTGATATTGATAGATATTTTTTAATCAAACTTGCTTTACGATCAAAAAGTTCTCTAGCGTTAGATTTCGATTCCTTTTTTAATCTAATTATTCCACTTCTCAAAGCAAATTTGACATCAGCAGATATCATTGCTTTCAAATTTTTGATGAAATTATCTATGTATTCTTTTGTCTTATCGGTAAGTTCTTTGCCGTCCACTGCCAGCCACCTTTCCCGATCTTGTGCCCAATAGAATTGGCCATTTGCCATCTGCGCTCTTTGTTGACACAAGGGATTCTGTTTTGGATTCTTTCTTCTAAAATCTGAAACCGGACAATAATCACACCAAAATTTCTCCTTCATTTATTTTTGCAAATTTTAAGCAAAATTAAACCAAAATTCCAGTCAAGAATATAAAAAACAGATAACTTGCCAAAACAATTTCATTTATATTTTACAAACTATAGGTATAAAGAATATAATTCTGTCATGATCTTGAGCATAAATCAAAAGAAAATCCGTTTCACATGGCAGAGCGCGATACATATTTTCGCGCTTTTGTTTTTTATTTTTTATATCTCAAAAGACCTAAACTACAACACCGCTTTTGTTGATGAAGCAATATACGCCACAGTTGGCGAAGAAGTTTTGCGCGGAATCTTCTGGGAATCAGCGCTTTCTTGGATGGGAGGATCATACATATACCCTGTTATAAGCGCGAGCATAAATAGAGTTTTTGGCTTGGAAGGCATACGTCTTTTTTCAATGATATGCGTTTTTTGGACAGGAATAATGGTAGGAAAAATTGGGCAAATGCTTTCTAATCAAAAAGGAGGCATTATCGCAACCGTTTTATTCCTTTATTCAAGTGTAGCTCTTGATATGGCGCAACTTGCCACATATGACGCGCCAGCTTTGCTTTTTCTGGCGGCAAGTTTTTATACCTTGATTCTTGCCTACAAAAAAGCTGACAAAATCAATTATGTGTTTTTGGTTTTGTCCGCTTTGAGTTTTGCGCTAAGTGTATTTACAAAATACGTGGCTATACTTTTTCTGCCAATTGTTTTTATTGTTAATTTCCTAAATACCAAAAAAATAATCAATCGCTATCTCTTGATTTGGTCGTTTCTGGCCGCAGGCATACTAGGCGCTTATACCGCAATTACATTTGAGAGCCTAAAGGATTATTTCACAAGCACAGCTTTTACCGAAAAAGCCCAAAGAATAGATATGGCGCTTAATATGTTTAATTTGCTTAATGTATCCGCTTTCGGAGCAATAGTCGCATTTGCTTTAGCGCTAAGAAAAAAATCAAAATATAAATGGCTGGTTATTTGTTTTTTGATCGCGGGCTCTATCCTGCCCGCGTATCATTTGTTTTCTTCAAATCTGCGCGCCATGTGGAAACATATGGCATTTTCTTTATTTTTTTTATCGCCTCTTGCGGCTTCGATTTTGATTAAAGGATTTAACTTTCTGAAATCAGCTTCTGTCAATAAATTTTTTATAAAAAATGCCAAGCAATTTTTCTTTAGCCTAGGGATGGTTGCAATTGTCACATATATATGGGTTAATTTCAGTTCGCATTGGCGTTTCCAAAGATCTTGGCCAAGCGCTGAAAAAAGCATTGAGTATTTATGGGCAAATAAAAAAGAAAACGACAAAGTTTTTGCGGAAGCAAGCGCTGTTTATAAATATCATATGTTTGCAGGTTTTTACGATCCTTCTAGCTGGGCAAGCACTTGGTATTTTGAATATGAAGGCAAGACAGGACTAGAAGCGATGAAAAAGGCTATTAACGATAAATATTTTAGCTTTATAATACTTAATTACTATTTCACCAAAGATATAAATCAGGTACTTTTGCCTTACATCAAAGAAAATTATCAACTGGCATTAACAGATAAATTCAAACTCTCTGGCGTACACGACAACGTTACAGAAGTATGGACTCCTATAAAGTGAGAAACTTATTGAATATTGTTTTTTCTCCCCCAAAAAGCCATTAAAAATATTAAAAATCTGGGCATAAGATATTTTATTTGTTGTATTGGCATTACTTTAAATTTGTCCTGCGCAAAAATTTTTATCTTGTTTACAAAACGCAAACTTAAAGAAAAGTTAAAGTCCAAAGTATAATTCCACATGGATACTTTTATAATCTGAATCATAAATGAAGCTTGGAAAAATCCCCAAAACACAGTAGCCCAATCAAACTCTGAATAAAGAGGCGTGGAAATAAGCGTTTTTATTAACCCTAAACCAATTATTCCAAGCAAAATTATTTGGGGAAGCACCAAATTAATGTAATTTTGATATTTGTTGTCTTTTCTAGTTACAACGTATGCCGGTTTTTTATTTGGTCCATAAATCAAAGCTTTGAAAGACGCAATGACAAAACAAGGAGCAAGCCCAATCCAAAATTGCCTAATTCTGTTAAACGGGATATTCCATGCCAAAAGCAAAAAATACGCTTCCATTGCTATAAAACTTGGCAGTAAGTACAAAGCGTGTGTTTGGGCACTTGCGGTTGTAGGCCAAATCGAAAAAAAAAGGCACAAAGATGTGATAAATATCAAAAGTATGTTACTTAGTCCATTTAAGTAAAAAATTGGAGTTTCAAGAAATTGCAATTTCTGATTTAATGTCAAACCCTTTTTAACCAAAGGATTGTCCCAAAAAAATATTCGCATAGTGTCAAGCGCCCACGTGCCTCTTTGTTTTATGAAATTGGCTAAATCCTCAGGAGCCAAACCATAGGACAATGCTTCATAATGGTAAATTCCTTTAAATCCCGCGGCAAGCAAATTATATGAAGTGGTCAAATCTTCAACTATGTTCCATGTGGAAAAGCCGCCTATTTTTTTAAGAGCGGAAATTCTCCAAATCACTCCCGATCCGCAA
Source organism: Patescibacteria group bacterium (assembly GCA_025057695.1). Classification (GTDB taxonomy): domain Bacteria; phylum Patescibacteriota; class Microgenomatia; order UBA8517; family UBA8517; genus JANWVB01. The sequence continues at coordinate 4,446 of JANWVB010000013.1, read as the reverse complement.
GAAAACATGGCATTTACAGAATCTTTGGCGACAGCTGTCCTTGCGTACCACATAAGATCCCTGTTCCCAAATGGGTCTTCGGAGGAAACTTTGGATTGTTTTATAGTTTGAACATAAGCAACTTCTGGATCGGAAAAATATCCCACAATTGATTTGACAATATCGGGATAAGCAACTTCATCAGCGTCCTGAACTAATAGCAAGTCAATGTGCGGCGCATACTTTTCTAAAAACTGCAGACACTGATTCAAATTGCCAGCTTTCGCCTGACGGTGAGGGCGGGAGTGCCTTAAGTAAAGTCTTCTTAACGCTGTTGACTTTTTCTGACAATGCTCAAACCAGTAACTTCGAATCTCTTTGACCGCTTCTATAACTGATTTTTTATGCTCATCATCCAAAGCGTCATTGCTTACCAAAATCACAATTTCTCCCTGATAAGAAATGTGAAGAAGTGATTTCACGGTTTTTTTAACAATTTCTTTTGCTTCTTTATAAACAGGTACCACTATTGCGAGAGGAGGCGGATTTTGCGGAATTGGAGGACGATTTACTCTGTAGGTTAATTTTCTATGATTGTAAATAGAAAGGGAAAGCGAGAAAAAATTAAAAGTTTGCGCTAAAAAAAAGGGCATAGAAACCCACCAAGCAGTGAGATTTAAGTTGGCGACCAACCAAAAGAGATAGACTATTGTAGAAATGATGAAAATTATTCCCGCGTAGTTATGATAATTTTTAGTATTTATGTAACAAGTGTATTTGTTGGACATTTTTCACAAAAACCATCCTTTCTAATCTAATCTCTTTGGTTATGTTGACACAAAACAGCGCCAACATTTAACAAAAATTTAAAATGAGAAACTGGCAAATAATATTTGTTTTATATGTTTTATTTGTATCGCGTTTTAATTGCCACGTGCCAGAAAATTTGATTTATTCGGGCAGATTATAATATATTTTTCACTCTCATTACAAATCTTCCCAATCAATTAACCGCTTTTATTAATGAAAGCTAATTTAAAAACATTTGAAAATAATTTTTTTAATAATCCCAAAAATTTGAGCAAAAAAACAATGGTTAGATCTTACATTGCTTCTGGCGCAGAATTGCAAAAAACAAAATTTGATTTAATAAAAAGATTTACAAATCAACTCAAATAACTGTGGGTTCAAGAAACAACATTTGCACAAAGATGACCAAAACAATTAAGCTTTATAAAATTACTGATTAGTCAGAATTTCCACTTTTTTAAAAAGAAGCGCAGGCGGGATTGTACTATCTATTTTACCTACAAGCGACTCTATTTCTTCAATTTCCTTACCTGGCTCTGGCCAAGTAGTTTCAGGTCTCAATCCCAAAAACTTAAAAAGTTTCTCAGAAGTTTCCGGCAACAACGGAATTGATAAATATGCCAGTGATACAATTAAACTATATAGTTGTTTAAGCGTCATATTAAATCTTTGGTAATCATTTTTTTTCAGTTCCCAAATTTCTTCAATATTAATGTATTTATTGCCAAAACTGGAAAGCTCCAATATCGTACTGTTTAGATAATTTCTAAACTCGCAATTGTCTAGAGATCTTCTTGCTTTATCAAACGCTTTTTGAATTTTAGATTTTACCTCTTCAACTAAATAATTACTTGCAACTTTACTGACATCTGATTTGTGAGCAAGCGACAGAGATCTATGCGCAAAATTTCCAAAAGTGGCAACAAGCACATCGTTAACTTTACTCTGGAAATCTTGCCATCTGAAACTTGAATCGTTGTTTTCTGGCATTATTAAAGTCAAATAAAAACGCACCGAGTCACTGCCAAATTTACAAACCATTTCCTCTATTGTTATTGATACTCCTCTGCTTTTTGAAAATTGCTGACCATCATAATCTAAAAAATGATTTATGATTGGTTGATCTGGTAAATGCAATTTCTTGTCATAACCTATTAGTTGTCCGGGCCAAAACACCGTATGAAACAAAAGATTGTCTTTCCCCATAAAATAGTAATGTTTAGCATTGGGATTAATCCAATACTCTTCCCAATTGCCTCCAGTTTCTTGCGCCCATAATTTAGATGCAGACAAATACCCAATCACAGCATCAAACCAAACATAAAAACGTTTTTGCGAAATGTTTTCTATAATCTGATCTTTTGGTATCCTATCTACAGGCAAAGGCACACCCCAATCTATGTCTCTAGTAATTGCTCTTGGTTTAAGTCCTTTATCTAGCCATGCCAAAGTTTCGTTGTATATCCATTTTCTCCAGTTTGGACCAGATTTATTTACATAAGAAAAAATATCCGCTTGCAGTTTTGGCCAATCTAAAAAGTAGTGTTGGGTATCTTTCAACTCAACAGTCCCTCCTGTAAGTTTGCTTCTTGGATTTTCTAAATCGCCTTCGTCTAATACTTTTCCGCAATTGTCACACTGGTCGCTTCTGGCGTTTTCGTATCCACAATATTTACATTTTCCTTCAACATATCTGTCTGGAAGAAATTTAGCCTCTTGAGTTGAATAATACTGTTTCATAATGTCAACGTATATGTATCCATTTTTCAGCAACCCAAGAAAGAATTCCTGAACAACCAATTGATGATGTTTCGTATCTGTTCTTGTGTAAAGATCATATGTCAGTCCTAGAATTTCCCTAAAAAGTCGCACATTCCTCTCATGATATGCATCTGCTATTTCTTTTGGAGCAACACCCTTTTTATCCGCTTCTATAGTTATGGGAGTTCCGTAGCAATCTGATCCGGAAACCATTAAAACATCTTTACCAATTGCCCTTAAGTATCTGGCAAAAATATCAGCAGGCAGAAGATATCCCGCAAAATGACCAATATGTAATTCTCCATTAACATAAGGCCAGGCAACACCTACAAAATACTTTTTACCTGATTTTTTTGTCTTATTAACCACGTTTTTTTCCTACATTCGCATAATATATAAGTATAAAATTAAACGCTTTTTATTTTAGCATTGTACATAATTTTTGCTATATTTAAACACCTTTTGTAAAGTTTGCAAACTAATATTGGCAAGAAAAGTTAATTTCTCGTTCAATTACTTTTATTCATATAAAAAGCTTATATGTTGTTTTCAAAATAATACTTTCGTATCGACAACTAAAAGCAAATTCACTTTCAACATATCTTACTTATTAAAATTAAATGCGCGTTGAAGACAAAAATGAAATGAAAAATCACAGAAGCTCTAGATCTTGAGAATTGCCACTTGCAAGATTTACAAATTTTTCTACTAAACCTCTAGAACATAAAACTTGCTTCTCCGAATCGGTAAGGCTTGCAATCAAACCTAAAGTATTAAGATGTATGATCATCGGATCTCTTTTATCTCCTACCATTGCCCATATTCAAACCTCAATCTGATAACAAACATCAGCTCTGGCCGCAAGCCTTGCCAATTTATCAGCTTCTTGTTCATCAATATTAATCTTGGGCAAAACTAGCACTCTCTCTGGAAATTCTAATACTTCATTCTCGCTTAATTCAGGACTTGTCATAAAATTAAGCTATATAAATGAAAACACACCTATTTTTAGATTAACCGATTCAAATTTTATTTCAACAGGCAAAAATTATTTATATTTACACAAAATGTATTACAATTAATCAAGAAATGAAAATCAAAAAAATCCACGCAAGACAAATTCTTGATTCCAGAGGAAATCCCACCATAGAAACTGATTTAATTCTGGAAGATGGAAGTTTTGGCAGAGTCGCCATCCCGTCGGGAGCTTCAACTGGAGCAAATGAAGCGCTGGAATTAAGAGATGGCGATCCTAAATTATATTTAGGAAAAAGTGTTTTAAAGGCCGTAGAGAATGTTAACACAAAAATAAGTAACGTTTTGACAAACTCAAACATAATTGATCAGGGAAATTTAGACCAAATAATGATTAATTTGGATGGCACTGAAAACAAATCAGCGCTTGGAGCAAACGCAATACTTTCTGTCTCTTTGGCATTTGCCAAAGCCTGCGCCGTATCGCAAAAAATTCCACTTTACAAACACATAAACAATATATCTGGATTGTCAAAACAGTTAACTCTGCCTCTTCCCATGATGAATGTTATAAATGGCGGAGCGCATGCTGATTTCGCAAGCGACATTCAGGAATTCATGATCATGCCAGTTGGTGCATCAAACTTTTCCCACTGCCTTCAGATAGGATCTGAAATTTTTCATACTCTTAAAAAGATAATAAAGGAGAATGGTTATGACACAACAGTGGGAGACGAGGGCGGATTTGCGCCAAAAGTGAAAAAAGGCAACAAAGAAAGCTTGGAATTGATGTCAAAAGCAGTGGAAAAAGCCGGATACAGACTTGGGACAGATGTCATGTTTGCTTTGGATTTTGCCGCTTCTGAGTTTTACGAGAAAGGCAAATATTTTTTAAAAACCGAAAATAAAACTTTTGGAACT
>JANWVB010000012.1:19793-22547 GCA_025057695.1 Patescibacteria group bacterium | reverse complement strand
GTTATGGTTGCCGGCGGGAATAATCACCTGTCTAGCAATCCATGCGGATGTGTAAATGGCGAAACGACAGTAACCGTCAAAAATAACGGAGCTGACTCAACCAACAAAGTAAAAGTGAAGTCTAAAAACACTTCACAACAAGGTCAGCATGGTGAGACTAACTCATCCACATCTGTTTATTCAAAAGCCCAAACCGGTAAAAATAAGATTAAAAAAGCGACCGGTGGCAATTCTGAAGTAAAAACAGGTGACAGCGAAAGCGCCGTGTCTGTAATAGTAACCGGAGGCCATAATTATTTGTAATGAAAGCCTAACGGTTTAATCAAAAAACCTCCTGCCTAAGCGTAGGGGGTTTTTTATTTTTGGATAAACTAGTCGGCGGACAAAACAACAACCAATCTCTTGGAATCTTTATAGCCGCTACAAGTATACAAGGTAAGCTTTTTTTCTTCGCTCGATGGCGCAATAATTTTTGTATCCGTCGGCAAAACTTCCAAAACATCATCAACTTTGTATTCAAACCAAGTTTTATTGGTTAAAACAAAAACAGAGTCTCCTTTTTTTATATACTTTAAATTGCCAAACAAATTATCTTTTGCATGTGCAAATATGACCACATTGCCAATTTCTCCCGGATATGCGGACCCTACACCCCATCCAGCTTTATCATCAAACACCTCCCAATAACCACTTTTTACAAAAGACACTTGGACATTAACATTCAGATTAAGATCTGGAATAAGTATTTTTTGCGGGATTTTTTCAGCGTCAATTTCATTGATTAAAGCAAATTCTTCCAGTGTTGCAACTTGATTAACAAATAAAACTGAAGCGTCCGCTTTTGGTTTAAAAAAAAGCAACAAAACACCAAGGGCAAAAAGACAAATGCCTATTGTAATTTTAGAAGGGTAATTTATTCTCATTTTCACTCGCTTTTCCCGCCGAATCAATTATCATACCCAAACCCAAAACCAAAAACAAAATTCCAAACAAATAATTTAGATCCAAACTTTTTTCGCTTGAAGTTTTTGAAAGGCCCAAAATTTCTCCGCCGCCAATGGCATTTTCGCCCAAAAAACTGGTTTTGCTTAAAAAATTTGCGTTATTGTTGTTTGCAGATCCGTCGTTTGGATTTTTAATGATTGAATCTTCAGGAACAGTCGAAGGGTCATCAGGATCATCCCCATTATCAAAAAAACAACAATTAAAACTAATAAAACTTGAATTTATATAATCATTTCTTAAAAGAATATCTAAAAAAATATCGCCGGTAATTATTGCCGAATCTCCCAAATTGCCGCCAATGAAATTTTCACCACTATTTGCGTCAACAAAAACTTCATTTAGAATCACTGAATTATTTTCAACAAAAATATTATTTCTAAAATTTTTGAAATTGTTTGCGCTACTCCCACCGACATAAGCGTTGTCAATAAACCTGAAACTTGAAGCATCTTCTGAAAGATTGGCAGGCAAACTGGAAATATATGAATTAATTGGACCATTTTTTACAGATGTTACAACTTTTACATCCCCTGTTGTTATTTTTGTATTGCGAGAATTATCATTTGCTTTATTGAGACCAGTGTTTGCAACCCCAACAATTTTAGTTTTAATTACAGCGCTATTTTGAGAAACAAAATTATTTGACAAATTGCTTGAAGAACTAACTGTATTTGTTGAATTAGAACCATTGTTATTAATGTTAACCTGCTGGTTTATCTTGGCAGTTTCACAACAATTATCTTTAAAACCATTTTGATTTGATAAATTAATCGCGGTCTGACTAATTTTCGCGTCGCCAGTTTTTACGTTAACTTCATCTCCACTTTGATCAATTAAATTTGATCCGGTGTTTGCATTAGAAAAGACATCGTTTTGAATAGATGAGTTGTTTGTTTGCAAAACATTTACCGAATTTGATAATTGAAAAATCACCTGACTTGAAGAATCGGAACCGTTATCAGATATCGTCAACTCATACCCAAGCGCACACTTTGGTTGACATAAAACTATCAAAAAAAAGAGTAGAAAAACAAAAAATTTAAACATAGCAAAAATTGCGTTCTGAGGAAATCTGAAATTAATACTTTTGAGGATTTTCCTTTAAAAAATCACTTTCTCGAGAACATCGCAAGTATAGCGTTTTTGTTTTTTGCAATAAATAAACCCGTGAAAATTGGGATTAATGTCAAAAGCCATGCAAGATTTATGTTGATAGTTTTTTTCTCATTTCTGATTTCAGCACTTTCAACAAATGCGCCTACATCACCAACAATCCCAGTTTCGCTTTGATCTTTAGAACCTGAAAATGCCAAAACTGATTTGTTGGAATTACTAGCTTTTTTCGATATCGCTTTATTTGAAAAAATCTTTTTATTTGATTCTTCCTTCATATTTGTAACTTCATTATAAACCTGAAAACCTGAAGTATTTGGTCTTGCAAGAGCGCTACTTTTGTCTTTTTCGGCTACTCCTCCGCGTCCACTATCGTTAGCTGAAGATGGCTTCGAACCAACATAATCAGGAGAAACAAAATTGCCAACCCAACTGCCAAACACATTCACAACCGTCACAAATAATCTACCACCACCAACTATATTGTTATTTACAAAGTTAACCAAATTGGCAACAATGTTTGCATCTCCAGTAACAATATTTGTATCTCCACCAGTATTTTTGCTTGCCTGATTTTTGCCAGTATTAGCCGAAAGATTCAAATTATTAGTGACATTTGCAGTGTTTGATTGAACA
>JANWVB010000012.1:8906-19783 GCA_025057695.1 Patescibacteria group bacterium | reverse complement strand
ATTGTTTGCGCTTGAAGAGCTAAAAGCATTGTTAAATGAATTTGCGCCATTGCCATTATTTGAAGCATAAATTTCTCCATTTTCATCAACAAAAAACTCAATCCCATTTGATCCAGCCAAATTTGTGCCTTCAGGAGACCCCAATATTCTACCAACCCAATTTCCAGCCTGATTTATAAGAACAAGCCACCAATCCCCGCCAACTATATTTGTGTTTGCAACATTGATAACTTGCGCAGTGACATTTGCATTCCCCGAATTAACAGTGTTATTGCCATCTGTATTTTTACTCACTTCGTTTTCACCCGTGTTGGCGTCAAAAAACAAGTTGTTGTTTATATTGGCATTATTAAACTGATACAACTGATCGTTTGAACTGACACTTGCATCCGCAGTGTTTGTAGAGTGTGCGCCATTGCCTGTATTTTGAACATTGCCAGACAAAAGACAACAAGGCAAACCAAATCCGAAAGGAGCAATTATGTCTCCAACCAAATTGCCAAAAATATTTACAACACCATAAATCACATTGCCAGCTATGTTATTGTTTACAAAAGTTAAAGCGTTTGCGGAAACATTCGCATCGCCAGTGGTAATTGTCACATCTCCGCCAGTATTTTTATCCGCATAATTTTTGCCGGTATTGGAATCAAGCTTAAGTGTGTTCAAAACCACAGCATCGTTAGTCTGAAATTTATTTGTGTTTAGCGCATAATCAAGCAAAGCGTTATTTGAAGAATTCGCGCCATTTTGATGGTTGGCAACATTACCTCCACCCAAAGTCGAACAGTTAACTATGCACGCATTGCCAAAATCCAAAACAATATCGCCAATGTGATCATCTTCAACATTAAACTCGGCAACGACCACCCCATCAACATTTGTGTTGACAGAAGTAATAATAGTGCCAGTTGTATTTGCGTTGCCTGTTTTAATGTTTACATCGCCAACATTTTTGGAAGCGGAATTTCCGCCAGTTTTAGTATCTTGAGAAACTGAATTTATAACAACAGCTTTATTGTCTTGAATTGTGTTTGAATTATGTTCAGAAACAAAAGCTCCATTATTTGCGGAACCAGATCCATTGCCTTCATTAACAACAGCAGAACCACCACCTGCCAAACCGGTAGGCACTGCCGATAAATTGCTGTTTGCAACCACAGCTCCGGTGACAGAATTTGTCGCATTGCCAGTTTTTAGATCAGTTTTGCCCGAATTTCCATCTGAGTTTTGTCCCCCTGTAGAATTATCAACAACCGAACTTTTAGGAGAAACTGAAGAAGACTGCTGGTTCTCCGCAGGGGAACTTGAATTATCTGAAGTGGCAGAATCAGAGTTAATTGATCTATCTCTTTTTGTTTTTTCATTTGAACTTTCTGAATTTTTTGGTTTCGAATGACTGCTAGATTGATCGCCTTGAGAAGAACCAGAATTTTGGCTATCTGGCAAATTATTTAGACTGCCAGAGGGAATGGTAGGAGCAGTTGGAACAACAGGTGGAGTTGGAGCTGTAGGCGGAGTTGGCGCGTTGGGAGCCACAGGCGACGAGGGAGCAACTGGCACGCTTGGCGTTGATGGAACTTCAGAAGCCAACACGCCTGCCACTTGCACAAATAAAATGACAATTATAGTAAAAAGGGCAATTATTCTTTTAGTTATACTTTTTATAAATTTTATAAATTGCATATAATTTTTTTGTATTTTTTAGTTTCTTTACTTTAAAAAATTTTTAAACTTTATTTTTTATCTTCTACCTTCTGGTTTTGGGTGATCCGTCGAAGTGCAAACGAATCACCCAAATACCTTATAAAGGCTGGTCTACCCCATAAGGAATTCCAAAAGATCTCTCAAATTAAACGAAATGTTTAAATTGAAACCATACATTGGAAATTCCCATTCAGGAGTTTCACCATAAACATTGGAATTACCACCGTTTGTAACTTCCACATAGCTTTCGGCATCACCAGTTTGAATATAAGGATCTGATCCATCATAACCAGTTCCTTTCTTGGATTCGTTATAACCAGTGCCTGCGTCAGCATAAACTAAATTGTCAACACCGTAACCGCCATTTGATTGAAAAACTCCAAGAGAGTCGTCAAAGACTGCTCCAATTTCGTTTCTCGAATCATAACCATTTCCATGGATTTTTGCCAAAACATCAAAAAGACATCCGCAATCAACGTCTGCCCAATTGAAGTTTGTCATTGTGTCAACAACCACATCCACAGTGGCATCTCCTGTCTCTATGACAAAGTCACCACCTGTGTTTTTGTTTGCTTTATTGGAACCAGTGCCGGCATCAACATCAACTTTGTTGTAAACAGAAGCTGAGTTGTTTTGCACAACATTTAGATCGTGACCAAAGTATAGATCCAAATCGTTTCTGCTATCAGCGCCGTTTCCAACAACCCAAGCGCTAAGAGTTTTGCCACCATTTCCGTTAGCGCCAACTCTTGCAGAATTTGCATTTGCCGATGTAGAAACTTCAGTGGTTATAGAAGCGTCACCAGTTCGGATTACGCTATCGCCACCTGTGTTTTTGTTTGCTTCGTTGTAACCGGTTCCCGCATAAGCGTCAACATTATTTCTTACATTGGCGTTGTTGGTTTGAGAAACCAAAGTGTTGTTTGAAACAGACAAATCAACATTGTTTCTTGAGTCTGCCCCATTGCCGCTTATTTTGACATCTACATCGCCTTTGTTGCAGCAATCAACACTTGCCGCATTGGTGTTTAGAGTGTTTGAAACTTTCGTATCAACACTTGCATCACCAGTATGAACGGACACATCGCCACCTGTGTTTTTGTTTGCTTTGTTGCCTCCTGTGTTAGCATTTGCTTTTACGTCATTTGTGACATTGGCATTGTTGCTTTGAACCACATTGGTGGTTTGGCTAACAGAAACATTTGCTTGGTTTTTGGAATCTGCGCCATTTCCGGAGACAACAATTGTCGTTGCCGCAAGCGCTGGCAAAGCAGACTGTACTAACAATACTGCCGCGGCAAAAACTGTAACAAATTTTTTGTTTAATTTCATTTTCAGTTTCACCCCCTTCCGATTGGGATTCCCTCTTAAAATTGAAAGAGGGAAGCACTTCTCCTTGAGAGCTAAGCTCTCAAAACGAATAAAATTTTATTTACTCGTGTGAGCGCCGTTTTTGGGTCACAACAACCAAAAAACGGAGGCGCTCCATCCCGATTATGAAAAATCAGACTGGAGAGCCTCCGTTTGCGGTCAGCTCAAATTATGTTTTTTTAAAAAGACTATGTCTGGATATTACAATTATCTATAAATATCACAATAAGTATATTTATAGGATATCCAGTTTATAAGCCTATCAATATATATACAAAAACAGCTTGGTTTGTCAACATCAATTTTAGCTTTACAAAATAATCTCTCTAAAAATTACTCGCAAAAGTTATAAGAAAATTTTGTTATTTTTACAGATACCCCAATCTTTGATAAAATAGGATATCATCTTTGTTATTCCAATAAACTTAAAACTAATATATAAATTTAAAAATTACTGTTGAGCAGAAGTCTTCTTTATTTTCCTAACAGTAATTTGTGTAACCATACCCTTTTGTATGTAAATTTCCACACTGCCATATGATTTAACAGTTTTCAAAGCAAGGATAATCTCATCTAGAAGGACCTTTGAAATCGATTCATTTATTGAATATTGTTGTTTATTCATACCCGCTAAAATCTAAAAAAATACTTTCTTTGTTTTTGTTTACCTCACCAACTTGCAACGTTAGATTTTTATCAGATGTGTTAATGGGAAAACCAACTCTTGTGTACTTCGTGGAAATTGCTTGTACCTCAACAGGATCATTATGAATGTCTGGCGCTAGAAGTTCAGAAGAATCATTAACAGAAAGACGAATATAATCTCTTGTGTTAATGTTCACTGTTTTTTCGTAATTATTGGTAATTTTAAGAGTGATTATCAGAAATATTCTCCCTTTTACCGATGTGGCACGTTGTCCTTTTATAATTATTTCATCTCTTAACTCGGCGTTCTCTATAAAATATTTTATCTTGCTAATCTCTTTTCCTTTAGCATCTGTCAAAGGAAACTCAAACTCCTTGTTTATAGAAGTTATGGCACTTGCTCCTTTAATCTCCGGTTGGGTTTTGGCATTTTGATTTGAATTTGAGCTGGGCAAAATTTTTGAAATACCAAAAACAATAACACTCAAAACTAAAACAATACTTAAGATTTTTGCGATCTTTAAAAATTTATCTTTAGGAAAATTAAACTTTTGGCTAGAAACACCTAATCTGTTCTGAGCAAACGAAGTTAAATTACCCCTTTGATTAGAAAAGAAACTCAATATGCTTACAAAAAGCTTTAAAGTTTTATCCGTGCAAACAAAAATAGACGAAAGCAAAGTTTTATACAAACTAAGAAGTTTAGATAAAATCTTAACCAAAGGCTGAAAGTTAATAGATAACTCAGGTATTGTTATAACAAAATCTTTTTGTTTCATTTTGCTTTTTTGATTGGGCAAAGAGCAGATAAAAAGGCAGAGGAATTTGCAAGATTTATTGGCAATAGCTTAAAATTCTAAATGCTAAGGTATAGTAGACAAATCAGAAAAAATTGTCAAGGCAATCTTTGCCTAAATTTAACGCTTTTTTATAAAAAAATAACTAAAAATTATTCTTCAATTTCAATCTCTGAATATTTATCGCCAGCGTTTTTTCTTATGGTAATATTCATATCTTTAGATTCATAAATGGCAACAAGCTTGTACAAATAATTATCATTTGCTTTAGTTACAATCTGCGAATTCACTTTGACAACTTTTTGTTGAAGAAAATCTTTATACCATTTCAATATCACATCAGGATGATCACTGCTTGTATACACGCTTACATTCTCGTTTTTACGAACAAAGACTGCATTTGGGTACACAAAACTTTCCTGAATACTCCCTAGTTTGGGAGAAACAGACTTTGTAGGAAAAACAGTAGGCGAAGAAACGTTTTTGGTTTTTGGAGAACTACTTCCCGAACCAATCTGTTTTTCATTATCAGAAAATTCGGATAGAACTAATTCTTCTTGCTTTATATCATTTTCATCCAATAACAAATTTGATTTGGAATTAAAGTTCACATAAGCTCCAGTTGCAACAACTAAAAGAGCAACGGCAACAATTAAGGTATGCATATTTTTAGTATTTTATAGTTATGTACTTTATTTTAGACATTTTCTCGCCGTTGATAGGAACATCAAGCAAAAAAGCCAAAGCTTGAGCTATAGAAACTCCCACCCGTAAACCAGTATAAGATTCCCCACTGGTAAAAACAACTACCTCTGAAATATCTCTTAAATTCGCCTTGCTTTTGGCAAGCAAATCTTTTATCGCAGGCAAAAGGGCGCTAGATGATCCCTGCAAAGATTTTTGTTTCAAAACCGCATTCCCAAAAGATAAAATAAACTCATCTCTTTTTGAAGTATCTATAGTCAGTTTCATCTTCAATTATTCTTCCCAACCATTAGGATGACTCTTGTACCATTTAGCTAATGACATAACCGAATCGGACAAAGAACGCAACGGTCTCCATCCCAAAATCTTATACGCCAGTTCTATATTGGCAATCATTTTGGCATATTCCCCTTGTCTGGGGGTTGCAGATTTTATATCGAACTCAAAACCTGTTATGTCTTGAACTTTAGTTAAAACTTCCTTGACAGAATTCCCAGTACCTGTGCCAAGATTTATTATATGACTTTCGCCTCCATTAATAAGATAATCCAGTGCAAGAATATGAGCTTCATTTAAATCTACAACATTCACATAATCACGAATTGGAGTTTTGTCAGGAGTATCAACTTCAGGACAAGTCAGAAAAAAAGGCGCAATATTAAGAGCGGCTCTTACCGCGTTTTGGACAAGCAAAGTGGATGGCTTTTTACTATCCCCAATTTCACCGTCATCGCTGGCGCCACATACATTAAAATATCTTAAAATAACATAAGATAAGCCTTTTTGCCTGCCGTACCATTCAATTATCTTTTCAACCATTCTTTTGGATTCGCCATACGGATTAGTTGGATTTGTAGGGTGTTTCTCATCCACAGGAACATAATTTGCCTCGCCATAAACAGCGCAAGTTGAAGAAAAAACAATTTTGTTTATCCCATTTTTCAACATATAAGTCAAAAGATTGTTTGAACCGCAAACATTATTGGAGAAATATTTCTCCGGCAGTTTCATTGATTCATCTACCAAACAACTTGCGGCATAATGAAGAACCGCCTCTATATTTTTCTCCTTTTCAAAAACATCATCTAAATTATCTCTTATATCTTTATTGTAAAACTTTATTTTGTCCGGAAATTTTGCGATCAAATAGTCAATAGGACCTTTATGCCCAGTCGATAAATTATCCAAAACAACCACTTGGTAACCTTTCTGCAAAAGCAGATAAGTCGCAATCGAACCTATGTATCCTCCGCCACCTGTAACTAAAATTTTACTCATAAACTATATTATTTTATACAAATTTATACAAAAACAAGAATGTAAATAAAAAAGTCAAATTCCAAAATCGCCTTTCTAAACCATTTTAATTCTTCTTTTACTCTGGTCCAAATTGTCAAAGTCAATCCATGTTGCATCACCGGGAATAAGTTTTGAGATTTTATCTGCCCACTCTATCACAATTATGTTACGCGTATCTGAGATATTTTCAAGAAATTCATTCATTATGGGATCATCTTTTGCAGTCTCTAAATCTCCCATACGGTAAAAATCCATGTGTATAAATCTCTCGTAACCCGCAAAAGATATTTTGTAAATTTTTGCAATTATAAAAGTTGGCGATATAACTCTTTTAATCCCGAAAACACAAGCCATGCCTTGAACGAAAGTTGTCTTGCCACTTCCCAAATTTCCAGTTAATGCAACCACAATTGGTTTGCCTTTATTTTTGGATATTAAATCAAGGATAATTTTCTCGCCAAGTTTTGCAGTCTTTTGGGCGCTTTCGGCAACAAATTCCATATTGCATAAATGGCAATGCAAGCTCCAATTGTATCAAAAAACACATCTCTGATGTGAGGAGTCCTGCCGGGTGTATATATTTGATGTATCTCATCTGTAACCCCATATAAAAACGCGATAAATATACTTACATAACCGCTTTTTTTGACATCATAGCCTATCTGCCTGATAGCTCGGTATAAAAGAGTAGCAAGTATCGCATACTCAACCACATGGGCAGTCTTTTTGATAACAAAATCCCCCCAATTAATCTCACTAGTTGTAGGCGTTGGATAAGAAGACAATAAAAATATAATTGCCGCCCAAATAAAAACAGGAAGCCAATAAATAACAAACTTCTTAGACATGAAATTTTATATAAATTATGTGTTTTTAAAATATCACTGGTCTTTGCGCTTTTTTGCAAGCAAAAACAAACTTGTAAGAATAAAAGCGATACCAGAAATTATTAATAAATAGGGCAATACATTTAAATAGTTAAAAGAATTATTATGATCATTGTGCTTTTCATTTTCGCTTTTATTTACATCAACAAATTTATCATTTTTGTCTTCATCAAAAAATACACCACGAACATTATCTACTGCGGAAGTAGGAGAACTAATGTAATTGGTCGGACTTAACGAAATTGAAGGATCGTTTGTATGGGGAGGAGATGGAACCGGAGCGCTAGTTTTTGAAGGAGTTCTCGTATTAGTGATCATCGGAGTATTAGTTGGAGCATTCGTTGGGGTGTTAGTCGGCTTTTCTGTGGCAGTTGGTTTTGTAGTAGGAGTTGAACAAGGGAACAACGAGGCAGTAGTGTTTGACACACCTTTTGTAGAATTTGCAAAACGTTCAATAGTATTTTTCCCATCCACTATCCTTCCTATTGTTTGATCC
Organism: Patescibacteria group bacterium; assembly: GCA_025057695.1. Classification (GTDB taxonomy): domain Bacteria; phylum Patescibacteriota; class Microgenomatia; order UBA8517; family UBA8517; genus JANWVB01. Next base: position 11,876 of record JANWVB010000012.1, on the reverse strand, counting down.
GAAGAAGTTGGCGCGCAAACTCCACCTTTGTCACCAAATGATATAGAATCTACCAAGTTCTCACTCGGCGACACTAAGTATAAACTAACAACATCCCCATCTTTATTGATTTTATTGCCAACATTAAAAACCACAAATTCGCCAGACGCAATACTGCCAAAAAGCTTAGTTCTATTTGCACCTCCGCTTGAAGTAACATCGCGAAGTTCATAATTGGATAAATCAATGACATGTGAGCCAGCATTGTATATTTCCACCCAATCATCTCTATCAAACGTGCTCACTTCATTTATCAGCAAATCAGCACGCAGAGACAAAGGGCAAAACATGCTTAAAACTATCAAAACGAAAGATATAAAAAAAATCTTCATCTAATAATTTATATGAAGATAAAAAGTCTCTAAATCCGAATTGTCATGATCTACTCTTACGTATCTTAATCTGCAACCGCTCATGCCGGTATAACTGCCTCTATAAAGCTTACCAGATTGAACAGCTCTTACTTCAGAAGAACTAGCACTATCTATATCAATACCATTATGAAAATTATAAATCCTGCCAACCCAAGTATTTCTTATCGCCCATGTAAGCCCATAACCTTGAGTAAATCTAATACTAGGCAGTATCGGCCAATCCCACGAACCTGAAGGGTTAAACGGATCGCCGTCTGTGCTACCGCAAGAACTTCCGGAACAATTTTCAAAAGCAACACCAGGCTTTAAGAATTCAAACGGATTTAAAGTAGTCCCATTTCTGGCAACTATAAAGTGCAAGTGAGAACCATTTGAGTTGCAAGACGGTCCCTGTATAACGGTGGCAATCCTTTGCCCGGCCGATACTGGACCTACTGCCTCTTCAGCTCCTCTGCCAGCTATAATCGCCTGAATAGCCTCATATTCCGATTTTGCTTGAGCAAGCAGTGATTGATATTTCTTCTCATCATTTTTGGTTTGCGCAAGCAAATAAGCCTTGGCGTTTTTTTGTTGATCAAGAGATTTTTTTTGCTCTACTAACTGTTGTTGAAGTTTTTCTTGACCACTCTTTTCTTCCAAATAAGTTTCTTGAGCGTTTTGCAACTTAATCAGCAAATTTTTGTCAGAATCCTGTATCTTTTTAAGGTAATAATAATTGGAAACCGCAGATTTTAAATCTTCCGAAGTTATGAGCAAAAAATAAGGCTCATTAAACCTTGACATTTTATAAGTCAAAATAACTCTTTCTTTAAAGGCATTCGAAAGAGCAACAAGTGAAATCTCAAGTTGGTTTATCCTCGTAATAAGAGAGTTTATTTTCTCCTCCGTTTGCGAGATCTTTAACTCGGCAAGTTTTATTTGTGTGTCAAACTGAGCTACCTGATTGGCAAGCGTTGCAGACTGGGATTGCAAACGCAATATCTCCTTTTGATATTCATCAATCTGTCTTGACAAACGATTTAGGCGTTCTTGTTCTGTCTCCGCTTTTGCTAAATTAAAAAAACCTAAAAAAGAAAATAAAAAAATTAAAAAAACTAAAACAGGGAAAACTTTTTTAAACATGACAAAATAATTTATAAACGCAAACGCAAATAAATTTTGAATAACTTTTTAGTATTTCTTAAAACGCGACACCGCTATAAGAGTTCCAACAAGGGCAAGCATAACACTTACTAATAACTCAATTATCAATATAAAACCAAATATTAGAAATAAATCAACCGCTTTGGTTGGCAAAATCGGTATGTCTCTGAAATAAGAAATTAAATATGGAGTTGCGTATAAAACCAATAAAAATCCCATAAACCAACCAATCACAGTCCCAAACAAAGCATAAAACAAACCTTCAATTAATATTGGGCTTTTTATAAAACCGGGTGTAGCGCCAATAAGGTCAAGTATTTCCACTTCAGTTTTTCTACTTGCCATCCTCATGCTAATAATAACCATCAAAACCAAAAATGAAGTCCCAGTTAAAAATAAAGCAAATGCTCCACCACCATAACGCACATAAAATGTAGCAGTTTTAAGTCTATCTATAACTTTTTGCAAAGATTCCGGATCTCTCAATGAAGCGGCAGTGTATCCAAAGCTGTCAACAATTGGCTCTTTTGAGATTTCATCGATCAAGCCTTGTGTAAACTCCAATTTCGTAACGGAAATCTCATAGCTGGCAGGAAAAATAGATGGATCAATAAGTTCAGAAAGTAACGGATTGTCAGCGGTTGCTTGTTTGTATATTTCCAAAGCGTTTTCCTTGGAAACATATTTTACTTCACTCACTCGAGGGTCGCTTTGAATTCTTTCTTGAAACTCTTGAAGCTCGGAAGCGGAAGCACTTTCTTTAATAAAGGCGATAATCTGCGGTCTGGTCTCAAAATACTCAACCACTTTAGAAAACGAGTAAACTAATATCGATAAAACCGTGACAACAAAAAAAGTAACGGAAAGGACAAATATGGCAGACATTGCCTGAAACGGAGAGCGACGTATGTTATTCCAAGCAGTTTTTAGATGCATAAATTATTATCCAATAAAATTAAACTTTTTAATTTTATTTTGGCTTTGATGGCAATTCATCTTTTGCCACTTTGCCATTTTGAAGTTCCACTATTCTTTTTTTCATTTTATCAACAATTGCTTTATTATGTGTTGCCATAATTATCGTTTTGCCTTCATTGTTAATATGATCAAACAATTGCATAATTTTCTCAGCTGTCTCCCAATCAAGATTCCCAGTTGGCTCATCCGCTAAAATTATTTTTGGATTTACCACAAGAGCGCGCGCCATTGAAACTCTTTGCAACTCTCCACCAGATAATTGTGCGGGAAAAAGATCCGCGCGCTCGGAAAGCCCAACCAACTCTAGCACATGACTGACGCGAGCTCTCCATTCACTTTTAGGCAAATTAATAACAGCAAGTGCCACTTCTACATTCTCCCTCACAGTTCGTTCTGATAAAACCTTAAAATCTTGAAAAACAATTCCCATTTGTTG
>JANWVB010000012.1:0-8896 GCA_025057695.1 Patescibacteria group bacterium | reverse complement strand
TCTTTTTGTTTTAATTTGACAATGTCTACGCCATCTAATAATATCTCGCCTGTATCTGGCAAAATTTGCCTTAACAACAATCGCAAAAGAGTGGTTTTGCCAGCTCCAGAGTGCCCAGTCAGAAAAACAAATTCTCCATCATTTACAGTGAATGAGACTTGGCTAAGGGCAACTATTTTGCCGTATCTTTTGGAGACATTTTTGATTTCAAGCATGGCAGTAATTACTTAGCATTCGTTAGTTGAAATACCAAAAACTAAATAAAATAAACTTCACATTAAGACTATCAAAGTTAATATCTTGAAGCAAATTTAAAGATTAATCATTAACCTTTATTCTGCCAACATCCATTAGCCAACCCGCGCTCATGCCAGAAATAGTATCTCCCCATACAGTGACTTCTTTGCCAACAAAACTTTGTAGATCAATCACAGTTGAAGTCAAATAAACATTTTGAGTCGCTCCTCCGGGTCTTTGGAGGTGATGCGTTCCTTCGCCATTTATCCCTCCTTCAACCAACAAACCTTCAGCTGAAGTTGTAAATTTGGACGTGTCAGAAATACCTGCTTCTTTTTGCGTATTCACAACTTTTGATTCCTGGATGCCAACTTCTTTTGATTGTTGTGATTTATCAATCCTGCTCAAGCCAGATAAATACCAACCTGTTGCAAGTCCGGCAAAAACCATAACAAAAGTTAAAATAACAACAACAAAGTTTTGATATTTTGCATCATTGGCATTTAGAGGCTTAACAACAGATGTTTTTTCACCATAAGAAAACTTAACTCCAGAATTTTCAGGATTAAGAATAGATTTAGTTTTTTGTTCCATAAAAATCAAAACTTAAAAAATATAATACCAAAGAACACACTAAAACAATATCTAAAAAAAATTTTCAATACAAATTCACTTAATTGACTTCAAAGCTTTCTTTGCTCTTTGGGACGCTTTCTTAGCCGCTTCGGCAATGTCGGTTTTTACTTCCTCAAACTGCTCTTCGGCTTCATGCTTCACCTGATTCAAAGCTTCTACTACCTTGTTCCTAATTTTTTTATCAGACATGGCAACAGCAATAGCTCCAACTGTGGCTCCGGCAAGAGCCGCCGCCAAAGAAACCGCCGCCATTTTAGTGTTTTCTTTGTTTTTTGCCGCCATTTACATCACCCCCCTTAATTTTTCAATTTCTTTTTATTATTAGAAAAAGAATTGGCTAACTTTGCAAAACCAATTGTCGCCAGATCTTTTACGGACTTAATTAGCTCTTCCGTTTTTTCCACCTGTGTCAATATGCGCTTAATTGATTTTAAATTCCAAATAAGCAAAATTCCAACATAAGAAAAAACGCCAATAACAAAAAGCGTTGACAATAAAACTAAGGTTGTAAGAAATTGATTTAAGTCCATCAATATAAAGTTATACCATTTTTATCTGAAATAAAATATCTCCAAACTAAATTGCAAGCTCTGCATTAATAAATATATCTATCTCCCCATTCAAAACAGACTCTGTATCAGAAGTTTCAACATTAGTTCTCAGATCTTTAACCATTTTATAAGGATGCAAAACATAAGATCTGATCTGGTTACCCCAAGATGCAGGTCTATATTCACCTTTTAGATTCTTTAACTGCGCTTCCTTCATAGCTTGCTCCCTCGCCCAGAGTTTTGACCTCAAAAGATTCATGGCAATTTTTCTATTTTGTTCCTGAAAACGTTCAGTCTGCGCAGTAACAACTATACCGGTTGGTTTGTGAGTTAATCGGACAGCCGTTGAAACTTTGTTCACATTCTGCCCACCATGCCCACCACTTCTATAAAACTGAATTTCCAAATCTTCATCCCTAATTTGCACTTCAGGCAAATCAATATCATCAAGCTCAGGGAGAACTTCTACTAAAGCAAATGAAGTTTGCCTCAAATTATCAGCATTAAATGGCGATTGTCTAACTAATCTGTGGGTTCCAGCTTCTTTTTTCAAATAACCATAAGCGTAACTCCCCATAACTTCAAGTGTTACACTTTTAATTCCAGCTTCCTCTCCTTCAGACATTTCAATAACTTGATAATCCCAAGATTTTTTCTCAATAAACCTCAAATACATTCTATATAACATGCTTACCCAATCCATTGCCTCGGTGCCTCCTTGCCCAGCATGGATTGACAAAATTGCATTCTTTTTATCATAAATCCCAGACAAAAAAGATGATAATTTAAACTTTTCAAATCTAGCAATAATATTATCAACTTCTGGTTTATATTCATCAGAAAGGGAAGAGGCATTCAAAAGCTCGACCAAAGTTCTTATATCTTCTTCCAACGCCTCTATTTCACTAATCTCGCGACGCAAATCTCCCAGTTCTTGCATTACACTTTTTGCATTCTCTTGATCACTCCAAAGATCCGGCTTTTGGGATTGATACTCAAGCGCTTCAAGCCTCTTCCTCTTTTCTGGCAAATCAACTTTTTCAATAGTTTTTAAAAATTCCTGGTTTAATTCCTTTATTCTCAATACTAAATCCATATTCTCTAACTCCAAGCTCAAAGTATATCAGTACCAGTTAAGGTTCACAAATAAAAGCTTTGGCTTTCTTTCTATCAAAATCAGATAAATCTCTGAAATCTTTCACTACACTTTGATAAGTTGGTTTTGGGGTTCCCCGGATTTTCACTTCATCTTCCGCTCCCAACACCTTAATAAACTGCGCTCTTCCTGTCTCAAGCAAGGAATCTATGGGTTGAGGCGGATTTCTCCAACCTAAAACATTCATTAATATTGTCTTTCCCGAAACTAAAATCAAACCTTCCAAAATGAGCGCAAGCAAAAACCCCCACAAAAGCATCGCCCAAGCTGAACTACCTAAACTCCAATGCACATACAAATATCTAACTCTGGCGAGAGTAAAAACCAAAAGAAACAAAAGGATAACTATAACTGCGGCTTGCCAATAAGCAGGCTCTATTTCTAAACCAAATATTGTCAATGGAAAAGTTTTTAAGGCAAGATTTGCGGCAGAACCAGCTGGATCAACATCCGGCAATTTTTGTGTGTATATAATATCTTCAGGCAACATACTTTTACATCTAACTAAGTCTTATTTTCCCTTAGCTTCTCAGTAAGTATAGAATAAAAACGCAAATTATGAATTGTGGCAAGTCTAAGGGCAGATACATCTTTTATTCGGAATAAGTGCGCAAGGTATGCCCTCGAGTAGTTGGCACATAACAAACAATCGCAAGCGTAACTTACAGGCTTGCTATCTGAGTAATATTTCTCTTTGTCAGGCACATAGTAACTGTAAAAATTTTTGGCTCTCACATCTATTTCGTCTATCGAATTTGCGTTATAAACATATAGCCTTTTATGTCTCGCATCACGGGTCGGTAAAACACAATCAAATATCCTAAAGCCCAAATCATAAAGCGTAACAATCTCATGAGGTTTGCCAATACCAAGTCCAAAAAGCAAATAATTAGAGGGGGTGTTTTCAGCCATAATTTTGCCTGTTTCATAATTAAAATCTCCAAGCTCGCCAACAGGCCAACCTCCATAACCTATCCCATCAAAACCTATTTCGACTAATCTTTGTGTGCATTCTTTGCGAAGCTCCGGAAAATCTCCACCTTGAACTACACCAAGAAGATATGGCCTATTTTCTTCTGTGAATTTATTGCTTTCACAATATCTTAAAAATTCCTCTTTGCTTCGTCTTGCCCAAAAAATAGTTCTCTCCACAGTTTTTCTCGCTTCCTCGTAAGAAACATTTTGCGGAGTGATATCATCTAAAACTACAACCATATCAACTCCAAGATCCATCTGAAACCTTATGGACACTTCAGGAGTTAGTAAAATCTTTTTGCCACCTATAGGCTTAAAGATAACACCATCGTCTGTAACCTTGCCCATGCCCGGCATCTTTTTAACCAAAGTCATTGCTTGGAAACCTCCAGAATCAGATATCAAAGGACCTTTCCAGTTCATAAATCTGGCAATTCCTCCAAATTTTTTTATCACTCTTCTGCCCGGCTCTTTTAGCAAATGATATGTGTTTACTAAAATTCCCTCTGTTTTCGTGCTTTCGATATCTTTACTATCTAACGTCTTAACTACAGCACGTGTGGCATCTGGGAAAAAAAGCGGCAGTTTATAAAAACCAAATTTGGATCTAAAAAACTGATGCCTCATAAATTGGACTCAAAGCAATCTCAAAACTAAATTAAAGTATACCAAAGCTTTAATTGGGCGATTGCGTAGGAGTTGGGCTGGGAGTCTTGGTAGGAGTTTTAGTTAAAGACGGAGTGGCGGTAGCAGTAATTGTTTTCGTCAAAGTTGGAGTTGGGGTCAAGACAGAGGTAGATTGTTTTTTAGGCGTGGGAGAAGCACTGTAACCCTTTCTTTGACCGACAATAATTTCAACATCTCCTTTTGAAGGAATACCTTTTTTACTTTTCACCTCTTTGTATTTCTTCTGCAACTCGGTAACTATCTCAGAAACAACAGCTTCAGGAACGCTTGTTGAGTACAAAACTTCGGTGATAACATAATCTTGCTTGCTCGCATTGCCAATTGTAACCTCGGAATAACCCAAAGCCAACAAAGCATCTTGCACAGACTTTGCTTCTCCTGGCACGCCTGTACCATTTAAAACATTAATGGATATAGAATCTTTATCGATCATATCTGCTTTTACAGACTCAGGGGTTGGAGTAGGAGTTAATTCTGTCGGCATTGGAGAAACCCTAATCGAAACAGGAGTAGGCGTAGGTGTTTGTTTGGCGCCAATAAAAGGAAGCGCATCTTTATTAGCATAAATCAAAAACCCACCACCTCCCAAAATAAGTGAAAGCACAACGATGATTACTATCAAACCAATCGGACTATTGCTATCTTTTTTCTTAGGTTCAGGAAAAGACACAGGAGTTTTATCGTTAGAAAAACCTGAAGATACAAAATGTTGGTCTTGTGAATAATTTTGTGATTGATTTTGCGATTCTTCCATTACACGGGCAGTATAATCATCTTTTTTACTTCTTGTCAACAAATTAATTTTCCCAAATGCAAAAGTATTTAATCTTTTAAATACGCTATTGCTCCATACAAACAAGATAATTCTGTTAATTCGGCTTTAACAATTGGAGGAACATTTTTATATATTTTCACAAACGAGGCAACTTGATTGTTTATGTAAGCAATATCAGTAAATAAATGCCTAACTAAACCGCCGCCAATCACAAATTTATCACAAGGCCAAAAACAAAGCGAATTGGCTATGCCAACTGACATATAATCCATAACCCGATTCCATAAATCCTGATCTTTAATATCATACGGCTTTTGCAATAACCACTTTTCCACACCTACTCCTGAAGCAAAATATTCCAAATCCGCTTCTTTGCCTTCTAAAAAACTTTTCACATCAACAATATGATGACCAGGCTCAAAACCAAAAAGATTATTATCAATCTTTTTATTGACTATTCTTGCGCCACCCACACCAGTTCCAAAAGTCAAAAAGCTAATCACACTAACATCTCTGCCTGCTCCAAAGACCGCCTCGCCCAAAGCCGAAAGAGCAGAATCGTTTTCTATTTTGACTAAACAACGGAAAGCTTCCTCCAAATCTTTTTTAAAATTCTTTTGACTCCAACTGGGTAAATTTGGGCAATTTGTTAAAATCGATTTGGAAATATCAAGCACACCAGCAATTCCCCCCGCAACAGTTTCTATCGATTCAGATGTCAACTTTTTTGAATTTTCAACAAGCAAATTAATACCTAAATTGTAATCTTTGGGAGTTTCATAAATTAAAGCATCGCCAACTAGATCTTTGCCATCGGAAAGAGCCATTCTTGTTTTAGTCCCGCCAATATCAAAAACAAGGTTCATAAAAAACGCGTTTTATTTAATATAAAGGATAACATGTTTTGCATATACCCAAATCCTCAAGTTTTTTAAGATAATCAATTACTGTCACAACATACTCAGCATGGCTCCAAATCAAAGGAGAAGCTGAAAGGTGTCCCCCTGTATATGGATCAAACTGTTCTGGTAACGTGCCAGCAGGAGATGCAAGATCAGCAACCCACAATAACAAATCTTGCACCCTAGACAAATCAGCTTCGTTTCCTGCTTTCTCCAAATAATACTGCGCAACCCACATGGTAGTTATCACCCAAGGATTCCCAGGATAATCTCCACCCTTATGGTGATACTGGTCAAGTTCAAATCTTGCATAACCGCCTATGCCGGTATTCACCCTAAGTTTTAGAATTGTTTTCTCAAAAACTTTGTGAAGAACAGGATCATTTATTGGCAAAATACCAAACTTAAAAACTCCATATACACTTGAGAGATCAAAATTTTTATCAAAAACAAATTGATCATTTTTAGATATCAAAGACCTATAAAACATTTCCTCTTGATCTGAATACAAATATTTCAATATAGCTTTTTTTATTGACTCGGCAGTATTTGAGTACAAATTCGCGCTTTTCTCCTTGCCAAATATGTTTGCAAACTTTGAAGCGATAACTAATGCCGCATATACACTAGAAGAAGTAAAAGTGTGAATACCATAATCTTGTTCCCACAAATCATAGCTTGGAGAGGGCAGTCCTGTCTTATCATCGCGATGGTGAACCATAAAATCTGCAGTTTTTTTTATAAAACTATTGTATATCTGCTCAATAAATTCTATATCACGACTTAATTCAAAATACTTCCACAAAGCATAAAGTACAAGCGCTGTTTCGTCCTCCTGAATTGGCAAATGTTTTTTGCCATTGCTTATCCAAGGATGCCATGAACTACCCAAAGATTTATCGGGACGATACTTATGCATGAAATAACCTTTTTCCGAGACAATGTCGTTACAAAAACTCAAAAACCTTTTCGCGGCATTAAAATCTCCTGCTTTTGCCAATGCGATGGATATGAAAGCTCCATCGCGCGGCCAAACATAAGCGTAAGTGTCTCTGCCAAATTGAAGCATGTCAGAATCCCCGGAAGCAATAATAGAGCCGTTTTTACTTACATGAGTGCGAATATAAAAAAGCGATCTTTTGAATAGAGCCACTAAAGGGTCACTCATTTTGTAGAAGTTAAACCTTTGTATATTTACCCACGCCTTCCAATAATCTTTAGTTGTTTTGATAATTTCCTTCGCGCCTCTTGCAACTGTCATCTCGTTTGCAAACTTAGCTTTTTTTATTGACTTTGCGGCAATAATCCAGTAATAAAAAGTTAATTTTGAACTGCCAACTAGATCAAAGTTAGATTGAACTACAGAATCAACTTGCCCATGCTCTACCGGATTTTTTGAAAGCAATCCGTCTTCCGCATCTTTATAAGTGCCATCTTTGCCTTCTATACCCAAAAGCCCAACACTATAACCATCAATTCCCAAATTCTCTCCTTTCAAATTAACTAAAAACACCCTTCTTCCCTTATAATGGATGATAACATGATCAACCGGATCATAATAAGCTGTATCTCCATTTTTGGAAAGCGAAATATTAAATTGCTGATTAAAAAAAATTTTTATTTCCCTTTTCTTTTCAAATAAATTATGTAATGTCACCTCTCGCACAAATATATCTTCCTCGTTATACACTACATCGACAAAATGAATCTGGATCCCTAAATCTAGCCTCGAGATTGAAATCTTCGATGCCATTGTCTCTTCCTCTAGCTCAATCTTTACATCCCAAGACAAATCATCCAACCATGAGAAATATCCATCAACCATTATCCCAATTTTATGAACCATGGAAGATCCGATATGATTTTCTAAGCCACAATAAGGATAGTAAAAGTCCTTAACCTGACCAAATCTATCAAGCCCCACCAATAATTTGCCATTTCCTAAATTGAGTGACTTTGCCATAAACTGAACCTTTTAATCTAGATTTTTGCGTTGCGGACATTTAACTTCCTAGTTTTTGCTCTTAACTTCAAATCGTTTGCGGCATTCATAAAACTAATAAAAGCATCATAGGGAGAATTGTAGGGATTAAAATATTTATGAACATCTCCATCTGAAAACCACTTCGTGCACATATAATAAAAATGGTCAGAAGTTTGCATCTTCCGCCAATCTTCTACTAATTTTTCATCTTTTGAAGATAAAATTTTTTTCTCAAGCTTATAAATAAAATTAAGCGCTGATTCCTGTATCGCGTTACCCAACCAAGCGGACAAATCTCTTTCAGTATCCGCCCAAGTGACTACTCCGGGGACATCTATTTCATCACGAGCAGGATACTTTAGACATGCTTCGAACGGGGTGACAAAATCATTATCAGGGTGCTTTAGTATCTCCTCTGGCAACTTCTCCAAAAACTCAAAAATTCCATGCTCTTTCCATTGATGTTCGCCAAATGTTTCATAATCCATAAAAAGATTCACAATTTCTCCATTCCCATTTATTTGGTGTATCCAACTAGCATACTTTTCTGAAGTTAACGGCCACTGACTCCACGATCTTTCTGAAAAACGAAAGGCCATATCATCAGAAAGTCTGTAATTTTTAAGAAGCAATTTAATATTTTTTGCGCCAACAGGTTTGTAAACAAAATTCGGACTTCTCCATCCTAAAAAATTATCCCAACCTTCAGTGATTATTCCAACAAATCCTTTATTCTCAGCCCATATTGCAAGATCGTTTGTGTAGGCAAGCTCCGTGTTTCTGAAAACTTTTGGAGTAAACCCAAAAATTTCTTTAACAATTTTAGAATGCAAATCAACTTGTTTCTCAAACTCCTTTTTAGAATAAAAAAAAGCAAGAGAGTGATAATAAGTTTCTGATAAAATTTCAACCCTACCAGTATCTACAAGCCTTATAAAAGACTCTAAAACATCAGGAGCATACTGCATCAATTGTTCAATAATAACACCTGTT
>JANWVB010000011.1 GCA_025057695.1 Patescibacteria group bacterium | reverse complement strand
GTTGCCGCGGTTATGCTTTCTGCGTTTGGCATAGAAAAAGCTATGATGACTACTGTTCATAGTTATACTGATGATCAGGTTTTGCAAGATGGTTCGCACAAAGATCTTCGCAGAGGACGCGCCGCCGCCGCAAGCATTGTTCCCACCACAACCGGAGCCGCTATTGCAACCGCTGAAACCCTACCTGATTTGAAGGGGATTTTTGACGGAATGAGCTTAAGGGTTCCTACAATTACCGGGTCGATTACCGATTTCACTTTTGTTCTTAAGAAAAATGTTACCAAGGAGGAAGTTAATATGGCCATAAAAGAGGCGGTAAATAAAAATGCCCTTTACAAAGGCATTCTTGCTTACACAGAAGATCAAATTGTTTCGGCGGACATTATAGGCAGAAGCGAGTCAGCTATAGTTGATCTTAGTTTGACACAGGTAGTTGGTGGAAATTTGGTAAAAGTTTTTGCTTGGTATGACAACGAATGGGGGTATGCCAATCGTTTAGTGGAGCAAGTGATTAGAGTAGGACGATTGCTTGAAAACGGATTGAATCATGCCCCCAGTGATCCGTTGACACTTTTGTTTAATCCGCAAAGTTAAAAAATTGCTTGTTGTATATTTAGCTTTTGCGTATATGAACCAGTAGTTTTTGGTATTCAAAAAAAATATGCCGGTTATTATTAAATTTTAATGTTAAAAATTATTCCAGCAATCCTTAGTAACAGCAAAGATGAAGTTTGTAAACTGCTTTCAATTTGCGAGGGTCAGGTGGATCGTGTTCAGATTGATGTTGTGGATAACCAATTTGCCAAAAATGCAACTATTGACCCAATTGTTATTGCAGATTATAAAACAAAACTTTTTCTAGACTATCATCTTATGGTTTGCGATCCATATTCTTGGGTAGACAAGTGTGTAAAAGCCAATGCAGATCGGATAATTGGTCAAATTGAAATGATGGATAATCAAATGGAATTTATGGATATTGTTACAAGTTTTAATAAAAAGGTTGGTTTAGCGATTGATATAGAGACAGATATTGCCGAGATTGACGATTTGGTGCTTGATGATATTGATGTTGTTTTGGTAATGAGTGTTAAAGCTGGTTTTGGCGGGCAAAAGTTTCAGGAGAAAGCGCTTGAAAAAATAGAGAAACTTGCAGAGATAAGGCAAGATTATAATTATGCATATTTGATATGTGTTGATGGTGGGATAAATTCTGATAATATACATAAAGTTTACCAAGCGGGAGCGGATGAGGTTTGTATCGGGCGGAGTTTGTTTAACGGAGAAATTAGTGAGAATATTGAAAATTTAAAAAATGTTTTAACTTATGAATCAAAAAAGTAGAAAAATAAAACAAATAACATACTTTGGGTTTGCGGATGCGCAGGAGTGGGATCCGCTTTATAAAGACGCTTATGAGCTTGCCAAGTTTATGGCGGAGCATGGTTATGACGCTGTTAATGGCGGAGGTCCTGGAACTATGCGTGCTGTAAGCGAAGGAGCAAAAGCTGGTGGCGCAAGAGTAATTGGCGCCACATTTTATCCTAAAGATATCACTAATTTTGAAGGAAGAGACAAAAAAAATCCTTTAGACGAGGAAATTGTTGAGAAAGACTATTTGTCTCGCACCATGAAACTTCTTGAATTAGGAGATGCTTATATTGTTTTGCGTGGTGGTACTGGCACAATTTCTGAATTTGGCATGGCTTGGGGATTAGCAAGACTTTATTTTGGTCATCATAAACCATTGGTGCTTTATGGCGATTATTGGTATGACATAATGAAAGCTTTTAGACTGAATATGAGGATACGCCCTGAAGATTTAAAGGTTTACAAAATTTGCAATAATCCAAAAGAGGTTCTAAAAGCTATAAAGATTTTTGATCAGGCTATCTCTTTAAGAGAAAATCCTAAAGAGGAAGAAAAAGCTTTTCAGCTTCTAGATAGGGATAAACTTGCAAAAAAGGTTTAATTTTTTAGCATCTTCTTTTGAAAAGCTTGAATTTTTTTTGAATATTGCTCAATTGATAAAGTTTTTATATTTAATAATTTTTAGCTTTATTTCTTGCTTTATTTTTTGTAAGTTGAATTTATGAATAGCAAATTGGAGCATTTTGTTAATCATTTGAGTTCTTTAGCAGAAGAGAAACTAGCAAAGTTAATTTTAGGAGTAACTTATGTATTGCAGGAACAGTGTGGAATCAAAATAGCAAAGGATAATAATTTAAATTTATCTGAGGAGGTGAAAGCAAAAATGACCTCGCTTTTTGGAGTTGCTGAACTAATTTTGCAACTAAGAGAATCCTTGTTTGATCAAGCAAGAAAAGGAGAAATAACAGATTTCTCAAGATATACCCCTGAGAAAAAAGCAATTAAAAATCAAGAAGAATTTATTAAAACTTTGTTAGGAAAAAGATCTAGATTAATTGACAAGCTTGCTATGGTTTCTGCGCGTGCAAAATTATTGTTTGATGTTTTGCAAAACTGCGCACATGATAATGCGTGTAGCGAGCTAAAAGTCAAAGTTTTAGCGTGGGAAAGCATAATTGATCGTATCGCGCTAGGTTTGTGTGGAGGAGATAAAGAGAAGGATTATTACCAAAAACTTGTTGAAACAAATGTGGCAAAATTAAGCAATCGAGCAAAGCAAAAGCTTAAGAAGTTGGTTCAGTCCCCAGAAATATTAAAGGCAATTTCCAATCGGCTAGATACAAAACAAGTGCAGATATTGGCTGATATTTTAATTAACGAGTATATAGAAACCGCATTTACGTTAAATGTCGCAAGGGTTTTAAATAGAATGCAAAATCCGCTTGGTTTTGTTGGCAAGTTTCGCAAATTATTTTCTATATTGGAAGGTTATGAATTTGATTCTTCTTACGCAAAAGTAATTGAAAGCAATAGCTTGGCTCAAGAATTTGACAATTTAAAAGATGAGATTATAAAAGTAGACAAATTACCTTTAAATGATGAAGAAAAAAAAGAAAGAATTTTGAAGCTCCAAAATAGTTTCAGAGATAAATGCAGTTTGGTTATTTCAAACTCTGCATTTGAAAATGCCGACAAAGACGAAGCTATAGATATTGTTAGTTTGCGTGAGAAATTTTTAGAACTGCAAGAGCAAGCCAGAAAAGTAAGCAATCTAGATTTTGATAGAGTTGAAAAAAGACTAAAACTTGTGAAATTGGATGAGCAGGTACAAGGTTTGTTGATTCCTATTGGTAATAAGTTAGATCGTATTTTTCCCCATGTAGGCAACCTGGTTACTAACTTAACGGAAGTTTTGGAAAAAGAAGAAGCGGTATGTGCAGGAAGAGTGAGTGTTTTGCTTGCAATTTCTAAATATTTAGGGATTAAAGCGCGGGCTAGTTGTGTAAAAGAGATGCTAGATAATGGCACAAAGGGACATGTTTGTTGCGAGTTTGATTTGCCCAGCGGACGTAAACTTATTATAGATACAAGCTTTGAAAACACCCTTAGTTTAGAAAACCAAACTGATGAACAATTAATTGATAGTCTAAGAAAGAAAAATCCTTTGGTTTCAAACTTGGAAATTCAGACTCTTTTAAAATATAAAAAGGTAGCTTTTGTTAACTCTCGTTTTATTCCTGTAAGTTCAAAATTTTTGACGTACATAACTGAAAATACTCGTCAAGGAGTGGAAAATGATAAACAGTTACGGCAAGTTAAAGATATCCCTAATCTATTCATAAGGATTAATCCCTATACGGAACAAAAAGAAATTTGGAAAGCCAGTATTCCATACCCGCATTTGGTTATAGCTCCAGACAAAGATGGGAATGTTTGTATTAATTCATCTTTTGCCAGTAACACAGGCCAATTTATCACTAAAAACTATGTTGACATAGGAATGTATCTTTTAAAGAAAAATATTGATATTAATCCTTGTGATGGCAAGGCTTATGTTGGTTTAGCAAAGATTTTGCCTGGTAATCAAAAAATGCGGTTTTTGGAAGAAATTCGTAGCAAAAAAACAAGTCTTTATTGGGAGGAAATAAGCATTGATCATGCTATGTTTTGTATTTATTATTTTGATGATTTAGATGCGGCTTTGAAAATATTTGAAGAAACTAAACACAAAAATCCTCAGGGTTATTATTCAAGGATATATGAATTGGCATTTAACTATATCAGCAAAGCGAAAAGAGCGAAAGGAAAATTCAAAAAGAAGCTTATAGATAAGGCTAGATTGTTTATGCAAAAAGCAAGAAGCGATAATCCAGAGCTTTTTTACGCTCAAAAGCTTAATGTGCTTGAGATAGCAAGTTTATACGATGGGCAAATTGATGAACAAATTAAAATTTATGAAGAGTTTAAAACTTGCCAAGAATCAAAATTTTGGGATGATAGCGATTATTTGCCTCCTTTTCATAAATTAATGCAACTTTATTTAGATGGGG
The DNA here is from genome assembly GCA_025057695.1 of Patescibacteria group bacterium. GTDB lineage: Bacteria > Patescibacteriota > Microgenomatia > UBA8517 > UBA8517 > JANWVB01. The sequence continues at coordinate 18,319 of JANWVB010000011.1, read as the reverse complement.
CAAGAAATGGTTATATCACACGTGATAAATTAGCCACTTTTGCTAGTGAGATAAAAAGTAAAGCTGGCAAGTTTTATGCAAAAGAGGTCGGTTTTTATGCGCAAGAAATATATTTACAAGATGGAGTTTCGGACTATGATCAAGCGGCAATTATGCTTGAGGAAGCAAGAAAATACTTGCCTGCCGCATTTTTCCAGAATTATGACAATATAAGAACTTTAGCTATCGTTTATGAAAAACAGCAAAGGTATGAAGATGCAATAGCTCTTTATGAGGAATTAAAAGCATTTAACCCTGATTTGTTTTGGAATTATAAATACTTTCCGGTTTATGAAGATTTGGCTACTTTATATGTTAAAGCTAATCAAGTTGATAAAGCTATTAAGATATTTGAGGAAGCAAAAAGAGAGATCGAAAATTATTAAAGTAAATTTTGAGTTTTATTATGAGTTTAGAAAGTTACGATGCTCGTTGTTTTTTAATTTACTAAAAAATATAAATATAAAAATTTAAGTATCATTTAGAATTTTTCTTTTCAAATTTTCAGGAATTTCAGCATCAAGGTAAGCTATTTTAATCTTGCCTGTGTTTATTTTTTCTGCTACTTCCTCTGGTGATAGTCTTTCTCCTGTAATGGTTTCAAACACTGGGTCTTTTCCAAACAAGTTCCCATACAAATGTGCAATTGCGGCTGAAACTACTTCAGATCTAATTCTTGTTGCTCCACGCTGGATTGCCTGTTTCAAAATTTCTTCTTGTGCTCTTCTGCCAATGCCTTTTTTGTTTGTTAGGTTTTCGATTCCGATAATGTGAACTGTTTTGGTGCCATTTTCTGATTGCAAAATTTCGGCTTTAGCATATATGTTTTCTGTGCTTATGTCTATACTAGCAATAACCACTTCATCCCTTTTTTTGGACATGCTTGGGATTTTTATCAAGTGATCTTCGGGATTTTGATCCATTTGATTTGAATTTTACTAGATTGAGATTTTTCTTGGTGCTTTTTTGGTTATTGCTTATTATAAGAATAACTCTTATTAAATTTCAAGACAATTGGCATTACATTATTTTTAAAAGATGTTTTAAGTTTTTTGTCTTTTGGATTATATTATGATTATATGCCTGATTCTGACATTGACAATCTTTACTTAAAAGCAAACGAGATTCGCCAAAGCGTTATAAAAATGCTTCTTGAGGCAGGTAGTGGCCATTCAGCGGGATCTCTTGGAATGGCCGATGTTTTTACCGCTTTGTATTTTTGTGTTTTAAATCACAAACCTGATGATCCAAATTGGTCAGAGAGAGACAGGCTTTTTTTGTCCTGTGGGTATATTGCGCCAGTTCGTTATGCGGCAATGGCGCATGCTGGGTATTTTTCCATTGAAGAGCTTTTGACTTTAAGGAAATTAGGATCGCGTTTGCAGGGACATCCTGAGAGGGAGAGACTTCCCGGATTAGAAAGCACATCTGGCCCACTTGGCAGTGGGCTTGCTCAAGCCGCAGGGTACGCGTATGGCGCAAGAATGGATAAAAGAAAGTTTAGAGTTTATTGTATTTGCTCAGATGGGGAACATAACGAAGGCAATCATTGGGAAGCTGTTTTATTTTCTGGCAAGTATAATCTTTCAAATCTGACAGTGATTGTTGACAGGAACAATATCCAAATAGATGGTTTTACAGAAGATGTAATGCCACTTGAGCCTTTGGCTGATAAATACAAAGCTTTCAATTGGAGCGTTTTGGAGATAGACGGACATAATATACAAGCAATCATTGATGCTTGCAATCAAGCACGCGCGATGCAACATAATCCTACCGTTATCATTGCTCACACTATCCCGGGCAAGGGCGTTGATTTTATGGAAAATGATTATGCTTGGCATGGCAAACCACCCAATAAAGAAGAAGCGCAAAAAGCTTTGCATGAGTTAAGAACATTACAAGGAAAAATAATTTCTGAGCATCAGTAGTTTTTAAAAAAAAGTTGTTATTTGATTGTCATGATAAATTCTTTGGCTAAACTCTCGAACAAAATTTTTTCAGATGAATTGGAACAAGAATCAACTCGGCAAGGGTACGGCGAAGGACTTGTGATTGCAGGACAAAAAGATGATCGTGTTGTTGTGGTTTGTGCTGATTTGACAGAATCAACAAGAAGCATTTTGTTTAAAGAGAAATTTCCGGATCGTTTTATAGAAGCAGGTGTCGCGGAGCAATTAATAGCAACTGTCGGTAGCGGACTTGCAAATTATAGCAAGATTCCCTTTGTGGCAAGTTATGCCGCTTTTTCACCGGGAAGGAATTGGGAGCAAATTAGAACTACTATTTGTCTGAACAATGTGCCGGTAAAAATAGTTGGAGCTCATGCTGGAATTTCTGTTGGGCCAGATGGCGCTACGCATCAAATGCTTGAAGACATTGCTCTTATGAGAGTTTTGCCTAATATGGTGGTTGTTGTTCCTTGTGATGCTCAAGAAGCCAAAAAAGCAACAATTGCTCTAGCTCAAAATGGCAAACCAAGCTACATAAGATTAACTCGCGAAAAAACTCCTGTGATGACAACTGACGACACTCCTTTTGAAATTGGCAAAGCAATTGTTTTTTGGGAGTCAAAAAACCCGGAAGTTACAATCATAGCTTGTGGGTCTTTGCTTTATGAAGCTTTGATTGCCGCGAAAGATTTAGATAAAAATGGAATAGGCTCAATTGTAATAAACAATCATACCATAAAGCCTCTTGATAGAAGCGCTATTTTGTCTGCTGTTAAAAAAACTAACGCAATTGTGACTGTGGAAGAACATCAAATTTCAGGTGGTTTAGGAGGAGCTATTTCTGAATTTCTTGCGCAAAATTATCCAGTTCCAATTGAGTTTGTTGGTGTGCATGATTCTTTTGGAGAGAGTGGAGTCCCTGGTGAGCTTCTGGAAAAGTATGGTATGAAATCTCGCGATATTGTCAACGCTGTTAAAAGAGTGATTGAGCGTAAAAATATCTAACAATGTTAGAATTTTGAAAGAAGCAATTTATTGATTTGTTGTGCGATTTGATTGTTTGAATTATTTTTAATTTTTTATTGTTTTTTTAAGTTTAGAACAATTTGCTTGACTAGTTTGCAATTGTCGATCTGTGTCAATAATTAAAAAGTTGGGAAATAACTCAGAAAATTATTTAGGTCTTTTTTGCCATAGCTTTTTGACTACAATAAAAATTAGAAGAGCGGGCACCCAGATTACCGCGTATACACCTGCCCAGATTGCAAATTCAGCAATGTTTCTTAAGGTGCCAATCATTGATCTGGTGGCATTTTTGAAAATCACTTGAGGCCTGAATGCTTCATCTGGAGTGTAGGGAAGCGCGATTTCGTCTGTGGAGAGATAAATTGTTAGCTTTGCAAGTTTGGCATTTTGGGTTAAAGCATTTTGCTGTCCTTTTAGCGAGTCAATTTGGCTTTGAGTGGATAAGATTTGCTGTGTAATATTGGTGATATCGGCAACCAAAGTGGCGCGATCCAAAAGATCTTCATACCTTTTAAGTGTTTTTTCGTATTGACTGATTCTTTTCTCGATGTCTACATATTGGTCTGTAACATCATAACCATATAAATTTTCAGAGACTACTCTTATGCCAAAAGAACGGTAAACGTTTAGCGTTTCTTCAAGTTTTTCAGCAGGGACTCTAACAATAACTACAGCGCTTGCTTGATTGTCAGGATTTGTTGTGCTGGCAGAAACCATGTACCCGCCAACGCTTTGTGCGTGAGAAATGATTTTTTGCCGAATCTCTGTCACATTTACAACCAGAAGTGAAAGAGAGGACTCTTTGATTACAAGGCGATCAGCTGTGGCTGTTTGGGGTGGATATTCTCCCACTGAAGATGGAGCGCCTTCTGTTCTTTTGCCATACCCCATGTTCCTGGAATCCCCAGTTCCGTAATTGATAGATGATCCAAAAGATGATGTTGCAGTGCTTTTTTGATAGCCAATGCTTGAATCATCACTAAATATACCAAGTGGTGGGCGAGTAAGGAGATAAACAACCAAAACAATCGCGATTATTGAAAGCAAGTTGCTTTTGATCCAATTTATTAATTTCATGCAGATATCTTAATCTTTATCCTTAAAACATTTATTGTCAAGCAGACATAAACCTAATTATTTTCTATCTTATTCTGTTTCTGTCTTAGCAGTTTCTTCTTTGTATGGTGATGGAGTATTGTTTGGGATAATAACTTTTGCTTTGGGGATTTCGTTAAGAGATTCCTTTAATTGTTTTTCCAATTTTTCGTTTTTACTTTTTAGGTATGCTATGTATAGAGACGCAAAAAATAACATTATTGTCAAAAAAACAAACAAAAAAGCTCTAAATATTTGATGATTAAAAACATATATTAATTTCTCTTTCAGACTTGTCCTGTTTTTTTTCTCTAAAGCAATTTCTTCTAGAATTACTTGCGCGGAATTTGCATTTGTTAGTTTATCCATCTGTTTATTGTGAAGCATATTTTCAACACTTTCAATGAGATGGAAATTAAGGCTATATTAATATTGCTAGCAGTATATATTATAAGCAAAGACAGTGATAGTGTTTGTAGCAAAAATTTATGGAATTGTTATCTATTCACCAAATAATAAGTAAGATGATACAAATTCCAAAAGGTATTTTAGCGGCTGATGAAAGTACACCAACAATAGAAAGACGTTTTGCCGCTTTTGGGATAGATTGCACGCCAGAAACAAGACGCTTTTATCGGGAATTGCTTTTTACTGCGCCAGATATTGAAAAATATTTAAGCGGAGTAATTTTGTTTGAAGAAACACTTGATCAACAAACTATTGATGGGGTTTACTTTGCTGAATTTTTGCTAAATCGTGGTATTTTACCGGGCATAAAAGTAGACCAAGGTACGCAGTTTTTAGTTCCCGGAAGCGAGGAGAAGATTACTAAAGGATTGGATGATTTGGCGGAAAGGTTGAGTGTGTATAAGTCAAAAGGCGCTTTTTTTACAAAATGGCGCGCTGTTATATCAATAGGAAAGGACATGCCCACAGAGAGGTGTATATTAGAAAATGCCAGTTTTTTGGCAAAATATGCCAAAATTGTGCAGGAATTCCAAATGGTGCCAATAATAGAACCAGAAGTTTTAATGGATGGAGATCATGATATTCAGCGTTGCGCGCAGGTGACTTATAAAACTTTAAAAACTGTTTTTCAGGAGATCGAGAGAGAAAAAGTGGATCTAACTGGTATTATCCTAAAGCCCAACATGGTTTTGCCGGGCAAAGTGTCTAATGAACAGACAAGTTCAGATGAAATTGCAAAAGCCACGCTTTCTTGTTTGAAATCGGTGGTTCCTAGCGAGGTTCCCGGAATTATGTTTTTGTCGGGTGGTCAAGATTCCAATCAGGCGATAGAAAATCTGGCAAAAATGAATAAAGAAAAAAATTTGCCTTGGAGGCTTTCTTTTTCTTATTCAAGAGCGCTTCAATTTCCTGTCATGGAGACCTGGAGAGGTTTGGAAGAAAATGTAAAAAGTGCTCAAGAAGTTTTTGTTAATATCTTAAAGAAAGCAAGTGATGCGTCTATTGGTGTTTGGGGAGCCAAAGGCTAGAACCTTCTTGGGTTAGGATCGTTTATTTTTTGATTAAATTTTAAACTATAAAAAATGAATCAAAAGTTTGATTTGCTGACAATTGGAGATGTTTCTATGGATGTGTTTATGTTGCCTGAGGAGACTGAAACTTTGTGTCAATTAAATTCAAAGGAATGTTTAATTTGTTTTTCGTATGGAGATAAAATACCTGTTAGAAATTTGGAATTTTGTCTTGGAGGCAATGCCGCAAATAATGCGGTTGGCACAACTCGACTTGGAATAAAAACCGCTCTTGTAGCGACATTGGGCGGTGATCTTATAGGCAATCAGGTAGTTGAAATTTTGGATCGGGAGAAAGTTGATCAGACTTATGTTATTCAGCAGCCAACAGCGGGCACTAATTATTCAACGATAATTAACTATGGCGGGGAGAGAACAATATTTTCATATCATGCTCCGCGCTCGTATGAATTTCCTGTTGCTCTTCCTGATGTGGCTTGGGTATATCTAACCTCAATGGGTGAGACTTTCACCCCTTTTTACAATCATTTTTTAAACTGGCTTGTCAAACATCCTAATGTAAAACTTGCTTTTAATCCCGGTAGCAGACAATTAAGGGTAGACATAAGTGTTATAAAGCCGGTTCTTGAAAGATGCGAATTAATATATGTGAATCGGGAAGAAGCTCAAAAATTAACATCTCTTATCGATACATATGGTGATGAGAAAAGTTTGCTTTTGGCTTTGACAAAACTTGGTCCCAGAACCGCTGTTATCACAGATGGATTAAATGGAGCATTTGCTTTTGATGGATTGAAATATTTGAAGGTTGGAGTTTTGCCGGTTGAGTCTTATGAAAGAACAGGAGCTGGTGACGCTTTTGGTAGCGGATGTTTGTCAGCGATTATAAAAGGCAAAAGTTTTTCTGAGTCTCTTTTGTGGGGAGCTGTTAATTCGGCATCTGTGATTGGATATGTTGGAGCGCAAAAAGGACTTTTAAACGAACGCGATATGATTACTTGGCTTGAGAGGGCAAAAAGTAGTGGTGTGGAAGTTGTGGAAATTTGAATTGTAAAGACTAAAAAACTATGTTTATTTGATCAAAAAATATTATTAGTAAAAGTTGATTAAGGTATTTTCTGAAATTATGGCAATTATAAAAAATTGGCTAATATACGTTTTAATTTTTATATGACTGAACTTGTTGTTTTTGGTTCCGCAAGGGTAGACGCTTTTTTGGAAGTTCCTCCTGACAAAGCGGAACAGGAGTGTTCACTTGATCAAAAGGATTGTTTTATCAAACTTACATACGCTGCAAAAATTTCGCTAAAAAGCGCAACATATTTGCTTGGCGGCAATGGCGCAAATGTCGCTGTTGGCACAAAAAGGCTTGGAATAGATAATTATTTGGTTGCCGAACTTGGATGTGGAATGATGGCTGATTTCGCCGCCAAAACTTTAGTTTCTGAAGGGATAAACATGAAATATGTTACCCAAACGAAAGGAGTTCCCGAAGGGTTTGGCGCTGTGATCAATTATCAAGGAGAACGCACCATACTTTCGTACTATCCTCCTCAAAGGCCTCCTTTTCCAACTGATTTGCCATCTGCAAAATGGGCTTATTTAACTTCAATAGGAGAAAATTTTGAAGATTTTTTTGAAGATGTGTATCTTTGGCTTTCTAAAAATGACACAAAGTTGGTTTTCAATCCCGGAGGAAGACAAATAAAAAAAGGCAAAGCATGGCTTTTGCGGTTTTTGGAAAAATGCGAGATTCTGATAGTCAATCGTGAAGAGGCTCAGGAGATATGCGAGTTTGACAACAATTCGCATGGGAAAGAGAAACAGCTTTTGGATGATTTATACGCACTGGGTCCTAAAAATGTTATTGTTACTGATGGCGCAAATGGTTCCTATGCAAGAAACGCCAATGGGTACTACAAGTGCGGAATTTTGCCTGTAGATGTTTGTGAAAAAACCGGAGCTGGAGATTCTTATTCTTCAGGTTGTATTGCCGCCCTAATTAAAGGCAAAAGTTTGCAAGAAGGGATGATTTGGGGAACAGTAAACGCGGCATCTAAAATTGGTTTTGTTGGTCCACAAAGAGGTCTTCTTTACGAGAATCAATTGAGAGATTGGCTTGATAAGATTGATAAAGATGCTTTATTGGTCAACTTGTAGTTTGTGGCATTAGTCTGGATAACCAAAAAGTGATTGAAACTATTTTTATTAATGCTTCCCCACAAAACATTCTTGCTAAAGAATTAAGTTATGTGATGAATCTAATTTGAGCTTTGATGTATGTGTCTTATTTATATGTAATGGGATATTTAAACAAACATTTAGTATGATTTGTTTGTGGCTAAATTAATTATCATTTTGACAATTGGGCAAGTTCAAATAATAATGTGGAGCGGGTGGTTTAAATAAAAGAATTAATTTGTCTTTATATTTTTATATATATTTACTGTTACTTTGTGAAACAGGTACATTTGATTTCTAACTGAGCTTTTGCAAAATTTTGGCTTAGCCGAATTTTTCGATTTAAAACGCACAATATGCCTAACGATATGCCTATTAGTCTAGTTGGCTCACGAGAGTGAGGTTTTGCGTATTTATACCTAGAAAATTTTTAGTGTATACATTATGCACCAACGGCAGAGATTTTTTGATATTAGCGAGTGATTTTGAAGAGATCTGTTTTAATTACATAAAATTCGTTATTGCGCTTTAGCGATTTTTCAACTTATATTTAAATTGTGAAGATTTTTGTTACCAGAAATATTCCCACTTCAAAATTGCATTGGCTTAATGGTGGCGGGCGAGAGGTAGTAGTCTCTCCATATGATAGGCCGCTTAGCGCGTCTGAACTTTTAGAAATGGGCGCGGGGTCTGATATCCTTTTAACTCTTTTGACTGACAAAATTACCGCAGAAGTGGTAGACGCAATTGGCCCACAGCTTAGGATGATTTCTAATTATGCTGTTGGTTATGACAATATTGACGTTGAGGCGATGACCAAACGCGGAATTGTAGTTACAAATACTCCTTGCGACGAAGTGAACGAATCGGTAGCAGAATTAACTTGGTGCCTGATGATGAGTTTAGCTCGGCGTGTGGTTGAAGCGGATCAAGCTACAAGACAGGGCGCTTACAAAGGCTGGGAGCCAAGCGTTTTCTTGGGCCACACTTTTATAAGCAAAACATTAGGAATAGTTGGCATGGGCAGAATAGGAAGCATGGTGGCAAGGCGAGCTCAAGGCTTTCAAATGAAAGTTCTTTACTACAATCGTTCTCGCGATCAGAAAGCGGAATCAGAGCTGGGAGTGGAATATGCTGAAAGTTTAGAAAGTCTTCTTTCTCAAAGCGATTTTGTGTCTCTTAATGTTCCATTGACAAAAGAAACTCATCATCTTATCAACTATGACACTATTTACAAAATGAAAAAAGGAGCAATTCTGGTAAATACAGCAAGAGGTCCCGTGGTGCATGAGCAGGCTTTGGTTGACGCTCTTAGGCAAGGGCATTTAGGGGGGGCAGGACTTGATGTTTTTGAAAACGAACCAAATATAAACCCTGAATTAGTTGCTATGGAAAATGTGATTTTAACTCCCCATATAGCATCTGCTACATACGAGGCTCGAGAAAAAATGGGAGAGTTGGCAGTAGTTGCGATTAATGATTTTTTAGAAGGCAAAATGCCATCTAACATTGTGAACAAGCAAGTGTGGAACAAAAGAAGAAACTGATTTGTTTTTTCTTTTTAGGTTTTTTTAGCTGCTCGTTCCATAACCCGGTTTAAATATTCTATACCTAGGTGTTAGTGATCCTTGTTCTTGTCTTTGTTTGTCTAAGGAATTTTCCCAAAGAAGGCATTCGTCCTTGGTTATTTTGTTGTAATTGTTCTATGATTGTTTGCAATTCCTCTGGACTTGCGTTGGGGTATAGCATTGCTATATCTCCTATTGTCAGGACTTTCTGAGCGTTTTTTCTTGCAAGTGCTTCCTCGCAAATTAGCAAAGCAAGATCAATGTAGCCTGAATAGTTTAGACGATCTTGATTCTCTAATTCGTTTTCATCTTTAGCTTCTTGTGTTGTTTCCTTATTTACAAGTGCTGCAAAATGCATAATTCGGAGAAAAGCTTGAGGGAGATCATCTAAAGATTTTTCATTTAGCATCTCAAATCCAATGTCTGTATACAATCCTTGTTCTTGATAGAGTTGAATTATGCGGTTGGCTAATTTGATAAAATTAGTGTATGGGGCAGAGCCTCTTGTCCACTTTGGTTTTAGGAAGTTAATTACTTTTCCTGATTTGTCTATTTTTTCTATTACCTGATACACGATTTTTGTAGCAATATCAAAAAGTACTTCGGGCTTTTCGTTTTCTGGTATGTATTCACTGGGATTTTCACAGATTCCTTGTCCTGATAAGCCTTCATAAAGTTTATAAAGGAATAATAAGTTTCCAGATAAAGGATAACTGCTTGTTTGTTTGTAATAAAAACTGGCAGGAGCTAATCCATTTTTTATTAATTCATCACACAATGCCAAAGCGGCTTCCTGTTTTTTAACATCTTTGTGATCTTTATCAAAACAAGAATGAAATGGCAGATTTTTTAAGAAAATTTCTGAGAATTCTTTGTCGCCTTTGTTTCTAATATTAATTAATTCTGATGTTACTAAGTTGATAAAATCTTGATTTATACTTCCATCATCCAAAATCAACATATCGACTATTTTTTGGCAAGCAAGACGTGGTGAATTCCAAGAGCTAATTTTATATTCCCATTTTTTAAAAGGGCCTTCAGTTAATTTAATCTTTGGGTATCTTTGGTACCAATTTCCATAGGCTTTCAATGCTTCGATTATCTCAATTGGTGTTTGAGCCTCTCGTAGAGTTTTTTCTATAACTGATCTTTGCTTTCTTGCTATTGCTAGTTGTACGAGAATATCTTTTACTATTTCTTCGGCTGGACGGTTAATTTCAAAATTTTTTGTTACATATTGAGTTAATGTTTCCCACGCTTCTTGACTTAATGTTACCCGCATCTCAGCCTGTATTTGATCTGGTAGGGATCTTTGCTCTATTTCTTCAAGTTGTTGTTGTAATGGGCTTAGTGTTTTTTGTTCGGGACTTGTCTTTCCCATTTCATTTGAAAATGATTTATTTAGTATAATTTGTTATATGTTTTTCTTTGGCAAAGCAAATCGTAATAAAAATAAGCTAAAAAAGCAAATTGATATAAAATCGGATAGCGAAGCTGATGATAGTGAAGAAAGCAAATCGCAAGGTTTTAAGAAAGGCAAGCCGGTTAAAGTTAAAGACCCTGATTTTAAAGACTTAAACCCTCAGAATAAAAAAAAACGAAGGGAACCAAAAAAAGAATGGGGGACAAAAGAAAGGATAATTGTTATGACTGCTTTATTTGTTACGGCTGGATTGTCGGCTATTTTTGCTTTGCATTCGCGGTCCTGGAAATTGGCGAACGCTCCGCGCGTTCAGCCACCCGATATATCTGTGCCTTTTGTTAGCGAAGAAACTATTGTTTTAGATAGCAGAAAAAAAGACAAACAAAAAGCTGACGAAATTATTTCTGAAATTAAAAAAATCACCAAAAGATTAAATGGAGTGTATGGTGTTTATGTGATTAATCTTAAAAGCGGTTTTAGTTTTGGTGTAAATCATACTGAGGAATTTCAAGCCGCGTCTTTGATGAAACTTCCTGTCATGGCGGCTATGTATCTAGAAAGCGAACAAGGAAGACTTTCGTTGGATGAAAAATACACGCTTGCTCAATCCGACAAAACTGGCGGATCTGGAAGTTTGGTAGGCAGGCCGGTTGGTTATCAAATTACTTATCGCAATCTCATCTCTGCAATGGGCAAGCAATCGGACAACACCGCTTACACAATTGGCATTAAAACAATAGGTATAACAAAGATAAAAGAAATGATTACCAAAAGTGGCATGAAAAATACCAATTTTGACAAAAATATGACTACCCCCGAGGATGTGGGAATATTTTTTGAGAATTTATGGAAAGGGAATATTCTTAATAAAAAAAACAAAGAGGAGATGTTGTCTTTTCTGACAGACACAATATATGAAGCATGGATACCGGCTGGTTTGCCCGAGGATATTAAATCATCTCACAAGTATGGTAGAGAGGTCCATGTTGTAAATGATGCTGGAATTGTATATGCAAATACTCCGTATATTGTTGTTATCATGAGCAAAGGAATAGTGGATAGAGAAGCTGACACAGCCATTCCTGAAATTTCAAGAGTGGTGTATGAGATGATGAGCAATGGATAGAGTAATGTTTTGGCTTTTATCAATGGTCAATTCTAATCTCTTTTTAAATCAAATTTGGCTTGAAAAAGCGCCAGAAATTTCTCCACTCTTTTTCAAGTTGCCCTTCATTTGTCAATTGTACGGTTAACATTTCTTTGTATAATCTTGCGTTACTGCTTGCGTATTCGTTTGCAAACCCCTCGCCTTCGTTTGCGCGGTAGGCAACTCTGGCAATTTGTTCAGCGATTGCTAATTCAGTTCCTATTAAAACTGGTTCTGCTATTCCTGTACATGGAAGTTGAGTTCTTCTTAAAGAGTCAATTAAAAAAAAGAACCGCCCATTACTTTTAGGTATGTGTTAACTCTTCCGCCGCGTATAGATGGGTGCTGTCGTAGGTGTCCCAATTCATGTGCTAAACAAAAAGCAACTAAATCTTGAAAATTGGCTGCAATATATTCTGGCCCTTTTGGACTTTTGATTATGGACCAATCATAAATAGTTGTCATGTTCAATCCAAGTCTAGATTCTTGTGTTGTGGCATCCCTTTGTGCCCAACCCATTCGTGTGCCGTTTTGAAATATTTCTGATAGCGTTAGAGGTGGTTTATGTGGGTCGCTTCGTTCTAAAAAACCGCTTCTGAAATTTGCAACGACTATCAATTTTCCTCCGCCAGTAATACCTTCTTCATTTAGCAATCTTTTAAATCTATTTTTATCCATTGTTACTTCAAAAGGTATCGCAGAGCTAGTACCAATATTGAAAGTTTCTATACTAGATGGTGGCAAGAGGTCGTTTCGTTCATGGATTTCACATCTGAATCGCAACTTCCCCAAAAAAAAGTTTTCTTCTAAATCTGACATGTGAGAAATTGTTGTATATTTTAAATTTATGATAACTGTTTATGTGTTTGAGATGCAATTTGTAATCGAAGCTATTTATTTACAGTAGAAATTTTATTCTGAATTGTTTTGCAATTTTGTTATTCTTGCTTGCCTGGACTTTAATCTATCAAGCACGCCGCTTTGGATAATTTGATCTAGTTTAGGTTTAATATCTTCTAATTTACCAATAACGGTGTAGGATTCCCAACTTTCTGGTTCTAGTTCCTCGATTATTACAAACCCAAGTCTCCTCTGGACTATCAAGGCCATCTCTTTGTTTGTTATTCCTAGAAAAGTATGAGGGAGTTTCACATGTCCTTTCTCTATTGCGGAAATTAACTCAATTATTCCTTCAATGCCATGTATGATTGTAGCAGTTATTTCTTTAGAGTTTTTTGTTGTATTGCCATCAGGATTAAAATAAATTTGTGAATATTCTTCACCCTCTGCCAATATAAGTTTTCCATTATGCAATATGCTCCTTTGGCATCTTTCTAAATATATTCCCACCCCTGATTGTAAATGAAAAAAATTTTGAGATTTTTCTTGAAGTAAAGTCATATTTCTGAGTAACGAGAATATAATAAACAGCCAACTTTATCTAGACGATATGAAAATCGTTATTTTTGGATTTTTGTATTATGTCTGCCAAAGCTGCAAATTTCAATATTGATTTTTGTTTATTCAAATCATTGCATTTCTGATCTCAATGACCTTTTTTGTTTTTGATTTTTTGTGTTTTGCAAAGCGAATGTTGGTGTTATGATGTTTGCTAGATTTTCTTCATTTTGAACTGCAGGACATGAACCTTTTGGCCCTGTGCCTTTTATGAACCATTCCTGAATTGTTTTACAATTTTCACAAGGGTGACTCCCTGTTACAGCGCAAATTGGTTTTTGTTCTAGTCCGTTAGGCACATTCCATTTGTAAGGTGGGATATTTTCAAGAAGTGTTACAAAGATTTTATGGAAAATAGGCGTTGCTCCCGTTACCCCTGAAGCTATGCGGCTCATTTGAGAGTTGTCGTTATTTCCCACCCATACAGCAGTCACATAATCGCGGGTGTATCCAATTGCCAGATTGTCTCTTAGATTGTTTGATGTTCCGGTTTTTACTGCCACTTCAGGGTGTCCTGGTATTTTTAAAACCGAGTTTGTGCCGAACACTGGGGCCCTGGCTGTATTGTCAGTTAAAACGCTTGTGATTAAAAATGCGACTCTTGGATCAAGGACTTGGATACTTTCGCATGTGTCTTTTGAAAAATTATTGATTTTGGCCGATTCTGTCGCAAACACGTTTGACAATTCAAAAACTCCTTTTGCGATCTCGTTAATTTCCGCGCAATGGTTTTTTTGATCATTTTTCCTTGAGCATTTGTAATGCTTAATATAGGGTTAATTTTTGGTCTTTTACCGTAATTTGCAAGAGTTGCGTAAACATAGCTCATATCCAAAAGTGTAGTTTCGCCTCCTCCCAAGGTCAGGGATAATCCAAAGCGGGTTTTTTCTTCCCATGTTGTTATTCCCATTTTCTTGCCCATTGCAATCATTGAATCTACTCCGAAATGATTTAAAGTCTTAACAGCAGGTATGTTTCTTGACTGAGCAAGAGCAGATCTAAGGGTCATTGCGCCTTTAAAACCGCCTTCGTAATTTTTGGGTGTATATGTTGGTTGACCTGCTATTTTGTAAGATACAGGAGTGTCATCTATTCTTGTTGCCAAAGTGTAGCCATTTGATAGTGCGTTAGCATAGTTTACCACCTTTATAGTACTTCCCGGTTGACGAGGTGTTGTGGTCATATTCACATTTCCGTTGTTGGCGGTGTCAAAGTAATCTTTTGATCCAACCATTGCCAAAATTTCGCCGGTTTTGGGATTAATCACAATTGCCGCTCCATTTTTGACATTCATGTTTTTTAATTTTTCAACTTCTTCCTTGACTATTTTTTCGACCTTTTCTTGTATTTCTAAGTCAAGAGAGGTAATAACAGTAAGACCGTTGTAATTTATCGCATCGCGCCCGTATTCTTTTTCTAAAATATCTCTTATATAAAAAACAAAATGAGGAGCCTTTATGTGTATTTGGTTTTTTGCAAAAACGACTTGTTCTTCTTTTGCTTTTAATAATTCTTCTTCACTTATAAACCCGGCGGAATGCATTTGTTGCAGAACTTCGTTTCTTCTTGCTATTGCGATATTGGTATTTTCTCCAAAAGGGGAATATGTTGTAGGACTTCTTGGCAGGCCTGCAAGAAGCGCGGCTTCTGAGATACTAAGTTCTGACGCGCTTTTGCCAAAATATATTTGCGCCGCCGCTTCTATGCCATAAGCAACACCTCCATAAGGGACTTCGTTTAAATACATTTCCAATATTTTGTGCTTTGGGAACTGTTTTTCTACCAAAATGGCAAGCGTTATCTCTTTTAGTTTTCTTATATATGTTTTTTCACTGCCTAAAAACGCATTTTTGACAAGTTGTTGCGTGATTGTTGAACCGCCATAAAGCGTGCCATTTTTTATGTTTTGCCAAAAAGCGCGCGTTATCCCGCGGATGGAAAATCCGGGGTGTTTAAAAAATTCCTTGTCTTCAATAGCAATTGTCGCGTCTATTACTGCTTTTGACATTTTTGATATTTCAATGGGAGTTCTGTTTTGGTCCTTGTAAAACGTGTAGAGCAATTTTCCATTTCTATCGTATATTTTTGTTGCTGTAGGTAGTTTTCTTTTGGTTAATGTTGTAGGATCCGGAATTTCGGAGAGAATGTATTTTGTAAAAAGCCAGCTGGAAACAATGAACAAGAAACAGATGCTCAATAAAAAATAGCAAAACGTTATAAATATTCGCCTTGGCAGATGGCGTTTTGGAGAAGTTTGTATAATTTCTGAGTTGCTTTTTGAGTATTTTCCTCTAAGGTTTACTGATTTTAAAAATTTGCTTATTTGTTGGGATTTAGTTGCCGTTATCGCAATTGACAAAAAGATAAATACCAAAATTAAATAAAAAGGTTTTCCCAAAAAAGAAAGTATACTTCTTGTTGCGTTAAGAAGCGCCAAAATTGTTTTTTTGCTGATATTTGCAAAGTGGCGAAACTTTACCAATTAGTCAAATATTAACAAAAAAAACAAGATCGGAAAGAGAGGTTTAACAAATTTTATTGAGCTTTTGCGCTAGATAGGGGATATCTTATTTTTATAAAATTTGATGGAATTGGGCAGTCAAGACATACTATTGTTCCTAAAGGATCGCTCAGATATGGTTTGTTTTGTGTTTCAAGATTTTCAGGTGGAATGTCTGGTGTAGCAATTACGCCTGTTGATTTGTCTATTATCAAATCCATATATCCAGCTTGTATCCCTGCTCCAACTTTGTCTTTCAGGAAATATTCAAACCTAGTAGGACATTCAGGCAAGTTGGGGTCAGAAACTCTGTTGCCGTTTGTTGCGCAAACGGTTGCGCCTACCACATCGTTTGGTTTTTTAGGCCAAGCGTGCCCGCGGTCATTGGGGTGGTAAGAGCCTTCTTCTGCTTTTTCGAGGACTTTTTTAATTACCGTGTTCCATATGGGGGAGGCGCCTGATACTCCTGATACTGTTCCGCTCATTGAAGAATAGTCGTTGTTGCCTACCCAAGTTACAACTACCGCGTGCGCTGTGTATCCAACAGTCCAATTGTCTTTTAGATCATTAGTTGTTCCAGTTTTTACAGAGACTTCAGGGTGCCCGCGCACATTTAAGAAAGAATTTAATCCAAATGTTGCAGAGCGCGCGCCGTTGTCGTGCAACATATGAGATATTATGAATGCGGTTTCTGGGGAGATTATTCTTTCTCCGGATAGAGTATTGTTTATATCAAATTTTTCTAAAATTTTACCTTTGTAATCTTCAACTTTTAGGATACCTGTTAGTGGCTGTAGAATTCCGCCATTAGCAAAAATCCCAAACGCAACTGCCATATCGTATGGCCTTACTTCTCCGCCTCCAAGTGTTAGTGAAAGTCCATATCTTGATGTATCTGATAAAGTTTTTAGTCCCATTTTATTGGCAAATTCCACAAATTTCTCAATTCCATTTAACGCTAAAACTCGCACTGCTGGTATATTGTATGAATTTGCAAGCGCAAATCTGGTTTGCACGGCTCCGTGAAAAGAGCCGTCATAATTTTTCGGGCAATAAGGAGACTGTCCTGTTACCAAGAAACAAGTTGGCACATCCGCAAGTGGTGTTGATGCGGTTATTTTGCGGTCTTCGATGGCAAGCGCGT
This sequence comes from Patescibacteria group bacterium, assembly GCA_025057695.1. Lineage (GTDB taxonomy): Bacteria > Patescibacteriota > Microgenomatia > UBA8517 > UBA8517 > JANWVB01. The sequence continues at coordinate 1,287 of JANWVB010000011.1, read as the reverse complement.
AATTTAGCGGTTTTATTGCGCTTCCCGGTTGTCTTTTTGAAAAGATTACATTTACCTTTCCGTCTTCGTCTTTTGCGTTGTAGTCCTTTGATCCTACCATTGCAAGTATTTGTCCTGTTGATGGATGGGTTACAATCACAGCTCCATTTTTGACATTTTGTTTGGCAAGCTTTGCCACTTCAGTGGCGACAGCATTTTGTGCAAATTCTTGCAAGGACAAATCAAGAGTGGTGGTCACCCTAAGTCCGCCTTTTTCCACAACAGCTTCTCCATACTTTTCTGCTAACAAGCTTTTAATCCACAAGGAAAAATGAGGGGCTTTAAAAGTGTTTCTCTCAGAGTAATTTAGTTTTTCATTAATTGCATTTTCAGCTTCTTCTTGGCTGATGTAACCATCTTCGACCATGCGTCTTAAGACACTTTGCTGTCTTTGGCTGGCAAGTTCTGGATATGCTCCAAAAGGAGAGTATCGTGTTGGAGCTTGGGGAAGTCCTGCTAAAAGTGCCGCTTCTGCAAGAGTGAGTTCTGAAGGCGATTTACCAAAATACGTTTCGGCCGCGGCTCCTATGCCGTATGCTGTTCCTCCATATGGTGATTGATTCAAATACATCTCTAAAATTTGATCTTTAGAGTAAACAATTTCTACGACTTGAGTTAGCAGAAACTCTCTTATTTTTCTGCGTATTGTTCTTTCGGGAGTTAGAAGTGAATTTTTTACAAGCTGTTGGGTAAGTGTAGATCCGCCTTGTAGTTTACCCTCCACAATTGTTTTGTAGAATGCTCGCGTAATTCCCGCAATAGAGACACCTGAATGTTTATAAAAATCCTTGTCTTCTATTGCGATAGTCGCGTTTTTCACATGGTCTGGTATCTCTGATAGTTTATAAGGGGTGCTTTTTTTGTCAGCGTATATTTCGTATAAAAGCTCTCCATTTCTATCATAGATCTTTGTTGATACTGGAATTTGCTGAGTGACTAATTTTGAAGGCATGGGAATGTCCCAAAGTAACCATGCAAAAAAACAAACCACAGCTCCCCAGTAAGTAAAAAATTTGATAAAGCGCGTTTTTGTCCATACAATTTTTTTGTTTTTGTTATTTTCTTTGCTTGCGTTTATTTCTTTTGCTTTGTGAGCAATTCTTGCGTTTTTTTTTAACTTTCTTAATTTTGCTTTTTTTGCTGAGTCGATGGCTTTTTGGATCATGGATTGTAGTATACTCTAAATGATTTTATTTAAATAATGCGAATTCAGTGTATAACAAGTTGACGTTTGAGAATTTTGAATTA
>JANWVB010000116.1 GCA_025057695.1 Patescibacteria group bacterium | reverse complement strand
ATTGATATTGCTGAAACCCTGTCTAACTTAACCGGCAAGTGGATAAAGAGAATCAGCGATGGCGAAGTGGAGTTTGAAGACGGGATGAAGATAAATACCAAAGATTTGGATTATAAACTTATCAAGCCATTGATTTGGTGGGAATAAATTATGGGCAAACTATATCTTCAAGACATCGTAGACGACATTCCTTTTGAAAACCTGCCGGCAAAATGGCGTGGGTTTGATCTAGCTCGCTTTTCAAAGGATAAAACACTTTTTGATTATCAAAAACAGGGTTTACAAAATGCGCTTAAAGCTTTGTGGCTTTACTTCAAAGAGAAAAAGTCGGACAAAAAGTTGTTATTTGAGCACTATAAATTAAATGGTTTAGAGGAAAATTATGATTATGACTTAAAGAAAAAACAAGACAGCAAAACAGCAAAATATCTTTTGGAATATGAAAAAGATTATCCAGTCATTGATGGTAAAATTTCTTTTGCTTATTTCGTAAATCGGATGGGTTTTTGGATGGCA
>JANWVB010000115.1 GCA_025057695.1 Patescibacteria group bacterium | reverse complement strand
AAGGCTTGGTGCTGAATGGCTAACATCGAAAGTTAGGAACTAAAAGGCACAAGCTCAATCAAAACTGCATCGAAAGTTAGGAACTAAAAGGCCCATCCCCTGCAGGACGACATCGAAAGTTAGGAACTAAAAGGCCAAGATAGCAAGAAATAACATCGAAAGTTAGGAACTAAAAGGCTTGAAAAGGTAAAAAATAACATCGAAAGTTAGGAACTAAAAGGCGGGGAAAAAGTAATCCAACATCGAAAGTTAGGAACTAAAAGGCTCCGTCGCCCAAGCCTTCCATCGAAAGTTAGGAACTAAAAGGCATCAGAGACATAAGTCCCAACATCGAAAGTTAGGAACTAAAAGGCTTCTTTCTTTTGCACCTTCCATCGAAAGTTAGGAACTAAAAGGCCGCATATCAGGTTGGTCAACATCGAAAGTTAGGAACTAAAAGGCACGGCATTTATCATCTTTCATCGAAAGTTAGGAACTAAAAGGCATGCAGCTCCAACTTAACCATCGAAAGTTAGGAACTAAAAGGCTTTTATGACAGCGGGAGCAAC
>JANWVB010000114.1 GCA_025057695.1 Patescibacteria group bacterium | reverse complement strand
CGGGTCTGCTAATGCTTGAAATACATCTCTTTTCATATTCTGCTCAGTCTTTTATGAAACTAATCGGTTGCAAATATATGTGCAACTTTTCAGTTTCGCAAATATATTTTCAAAATTTTTTTAAGATGTCAAAAAATCGATAGGAATTGCCCGCTTGTAGAGTGTCGCTAAAATTGCTGCTAACGGTTCGGGGCTTGGCGTAGTGGCGGATTTTTAGCACACAAGTTCAATCGAAGAACTGCACTTGAACCTACCACAAAACTGTCATACGAAGCACTGCCCCCGCCATTACGCCAAGCCGATGTTGTAGGCTGGCATTCTATCTTTTCAGTAGTTTAAAACCAATGTCTCGTCCTTGTCCTTGAAACATGGCAAGGTTTATCCAAAACCAAGCGAACTGTTCCATGAGTTCAAACTTATCGTTACCACCAATGTCGTAACACTCTGCAAAACCTGCATCTTTTGCTAATTGTGTAGCTGCTTTCTTTCCTTTTTCGCTATCACCTGCTACAAATAAATCTAGAGCAATATTTCCATAATTTGGATTTTGCATATTGTT
>JANWVB010000113.1 GCA_025057695.1 Patescibacteria group bacterium | reverse complement strand
CCAAGGAACATTTAAAGCGCTAGGCATAAGGAGGGAAGTCGACTTAATAAAAGCCAATTTTATAAGTGCTTTAGGTTTTTCATTTGCTCCTCCACCCACATTAACTTCTGTAGTATCTTTTAAATTTTCCATTTTTTTTGATTGTTATCTGATTTGGATTATAGCACTTCTGCTAAAGTTAGTCACAGAAACTAGAATCTAAGGAAGATTTTTCCGTAACTATTGTCAGACAATTAACATGATTGTTTTAAAGTTAATATACTCGACCTTCTTGTTTCAGACTTCTAACTTCTCGTCAGTCACAGGCACATTGGCGCTTTGAGATTCTTCTTTCTGGGACGAAGACTGGTCAGAGATATTTAATTCTTGTTTCTCTGGCATTTCCTTTAATTCTTGTTGTTGTTCTAGTTCAAATCTTATAACTTCTGGTAACGCTCTATTTGCTTCCACTGCAATATTTGCATCTGAAATAACACCAACAGACATACCATAATTGTTTTGCCCTTGCGTCAATTTAGCTTTTATCTTACCAAACATTTCCTTACATTTATCAGTCACTTTC
>JANWVB010000112.1 GCA_025057695.1 Patescibacteria group bacterium | reverse complement strand
GAATACGCAATCAACATTGGTTCGGGTTGGGATTCAGTCTTAAGAGTTGGCGGAACTGAAGTTATAAACGGAAGCGGACAAGTAATAGCAGGACGATTAACAGGCACTATCTTTAACTCCTCCGCTGATTCAGGTTCCGGAACTCTCCTCCAGGGAGAAACAGTATCCATACTTGGAGGAACAAATGGAATTGATACCACCCTCTCTGGAGATACATGGACTCTAAACCTTGACACCACAGAAATTGGTACCACCACATTTGGATCAGGAACAGACTTTACATGGACATTTAATTCAAGCGGTGCTACTGATCCAACAATTGCTTTTGGAAACAATTCTCAAACTTTTACAACAGGAGCATTCAATGTCACATCAAACGCAACCACAACAAATGCTATTTCTTTTGACACAAATACAGTGACAACAGGAACAGCGCTAAGGCTTTTGGTAGATGGATTGACAACAGGTACAGGCTTTCATATAAACGATAGCACCGCCGCCGGACTATCAAGTGGTACTTTGCTTCATGTCAGCTCTATCTCAACAGCCCTAACTTCTCCGACAAATGGTGGTTCTCTC
>JANWVB010000111.1 GCA_025057695.1 Patescibacteria group bacterium | reverse complement strand
GTAAGAAAGAATAGTTATCATACAACCAATAGGCTAATTCGTGAATGATTGTAATATGTTTGTTTGTCTCCGCAAGATTGATTGCAAGCAAGGAATCTTTCGAATCATAAACTCCAGAAACTAAAGGCAAGCCATTAGCATCTTTTTCCAGTTGATATTTTATTGCATCCTGAAATATCATTTCTCTAAAAATAATTTGGTTTAGTTTTGTTCCATCGATTTCAAAAGTTTCAGTAAAGTCTTTTGTAGTTGTTTCAAACATTTCTTTCAGTTGTTCATTCGTTGCGACGATTTTGGATGGAATAAACGGTTTGCCTTGTTCTGCGTAAGGTGTCTCTTCTGCTTCTCTCGTTAGGCGCTGATAGAAGTCGTCAAATTCAACTTGGGCTTGTTCTGTTTGTTGTTTGAGTTTATCTCTTTCTTGCTCAGCTTTTCGGCTATAGTGTGGGTCTACGTCTTCGGGAAAGGCGGGTTTGGCATAACATCGACAACGATAGTCTTGGCCTGGAAAGGAGCGGTTTGGTTCGCCTGTGCCTTTTTCATAATCGAAAAACTTTCCTTCAAAGGCTATATGAGTTGG
>JANWVB010000110.1 GCA_025057695.1 Patescibacteria group bacterium | reverse complement strand
ATCTCATTTTTATTAAATGGCAAAGGGTTTTCTCTTTTTACGTTTTCATAATCACGTAAATTTTTTAAAACTATTTTCGTCTCAAAATTAAAGTTGTTAAACTCTTCAATATGATTTTTAAACTGATCTAGAAGATCGTCTCGATGAGCTAAAAATAAAATATCAGCTTTGGGAATTTCTTTTTCAGCAATTAATTTACCTAAAAATTCAATTAACTTTACGATAATCAGTGTTTTTCCAGAGCCAGTCGCCATCCAAAAACTCATTCGATTAATAAAATGCGCAAATGAAATTTTGTTATCTATTACCGGATAATCTTTTTCGTACTCTAAAAGATATTTAGCGGTTTTGCTATCTTGTTTTTTCTTTAAGTCATAACCAAGGTTTTCTTCTAAACCGTTTATCCTATAATGTTCAAATAATAATTTTTTATCAGCGTTTTTTTCTTTAAAATAAAACCAAAGAGCTTTTAACGCATTTCGAAGTCCTTGTCTTTGAAAATCAAAGAGTTCTTTAATTTTTGAAAATTGTGTTAAATTAAAACTCTGCCATTTTACCGGCAAGCTTTCAAAAGAAATATCATCGACGATGTTTTGGAGATATAGTTTAGACATAATTAAAATAACTCA
>JANWVB010000010.1 GCA_025057695.1 Patescibacteria group bacterium | reverse complement strand
CCTCTTTTAATTTTTTTATTTCCTCTTTAATAGAAGCAACCATGTCACGAAGAACCATAACCTTATTGTGTTTAATCTCAGAGGAAGCGCTTTCGTGAATAACACCTCTATACCCTTTCATCTCTTTTGCAAGCCAGTCTTCATATTTTTTTAATGTTTCTGTTAATTCTTTAAGTTTTTCTTGAGGCGAAAACTTTTTAGGAACTTTCTTTTTCAGCATAAGATTGATTGTATCCAAAGAATAAAAATTTTAAAATATCTTTCTATGTCAGAAAGAATAATAAAAAATAACAAATTCATTTCAAGAATCGCGCCATATTTGGGAGGAATCAAAAATGCTCAATCTTTTGTGGGATTACTGCTAGAAAATAGTCCTAACCTGACAAAACACCAAACATTTGAATAGTTACCAGAAACAAAGGAAAACCAAAATCGCCAAAACGAAAAGACGGCAGAAGATTATGAAAGTTTGTAATCCTGCCTGTTTAGATACAACAAAAGCACGTTTCTTGTCGCTTCAGAAATTAAATGCTTGCGACTTTTTAGAAATTCTCTTACATACATTGTAACTTTGTCTTTCTTTGACTTTTTATAACTTTGCACGTGATGGCCTAAAAACTTTCCTTCTTTTAAAATATTGTGATGATAATCAGGCAGTGGAAAACGACTCGATTCACAAGTGCCAACATAATTTTTTTTGTCAACTATGGATGCGCAACAAAATATCTCATACCTGCCAGATTTGTCAAGATGATAACCTACCTCTATGCCAAGACCAAAGTCAGCGTTTCCCCTTATATCTAAAGCTCTGTTAGCTCGATTTATAGATCCTTCTTTCGTTTCTGTCTCAGTAATTGGCTGATCGCTCACTCCACTTTGCACCTGACAAGGAATAATTTTTGCTTTAAGCCCCACATTTTCAATCACCTCTGACAAAAATTTAATCTTGTCTTTGGAAATAGTGCCAACTGCGATTTTAAGAGTTCTCACACTGCAACTATATCATATTTATTTTATATTTATTTTTATTTTTTACTGCATCCAATGCTCCCTATTTATACTTTTTCCTTTCTTTCCATCTGCCAAAGAGCAATTATAAAAAGCGATTCACTCCAACCAAGCGGAGTGTTAGCGTTAAACTCTGAAGAATTTGAGAAATAAAGCTCAGGCATTCCAAGCGGTGTATCTATAGATATCAAAGTTTTCACCAATTCAAAAGCTTTCTCATAATAGCCCATGTTTTGGTAAATAATAGCAAGCCATGAAAGCCCGAATGTCCATTCTGCTTCTTCTGACACTCCATCTTCATTCTTGTTGTAATAACGATCCCCTTTGTATCTAATAACACCTTTATCGCGAAGCAAATGGTATTCAACATTTTCCAAAATTTCTCTGGCTTGATTTTGATTCACGACATTATATGGACATATCAAAGACAAAAGAGACAAATCAACAAATTTGCGCTTAGATTCTCTAGGCAAAAGATTGTTCAAAGCAATTTGCCCTTTTCTAATAAGCGTAAGCGGCACTTCCACATGTGGCACTTTTGCAATAGATTTAAGTCCAGCCACACAAGCTCCAACACTAGAAGCATGAAGTTCCTCGTCCTCTTCCCACATTCCCGAATCGCAATCCTGCCAATATTGTAGTGATTCCAAATACCTTACTAACTTATTGACAATGCGATAATGATCATGTGTTTTAAGGATAGAACGATTAAGGTGCATTTCAAGTTCACCAATTCTATATAAAATACACCCCACAGCGTCATTCTGTTTATTCCCCCAACTCTCCCAAAATTCCTCAAAGGTTTCAGGGTGGAAACGCGCATGTATATATTCATGGGAATACTTTGGACGCTCTCTTATGGCTTGATCAATTTTCCACTCATACTTAAGAAAAATATTCAAAATCGCTCTATAAGTTTTCTCAACAGTTCCCCAATCGCCTATCACTTCAAACGCCAAAGTTTCATAAAAATTATCTCTTAACCAAGACTTGTCATAACCAGTTGGAGCGTCTTTTGAAGATGCCGCAAACAACCCAGAAGGGTATTGCAAAGATTTTAGTATTCTGACATGCTTGTCTATCAACTGCGCATAAGTAAGCTTTGCCATAAATAAACTATAACAACTTTTAATCAATACCGTCACCAAGAGCAAAAGTTTTGATATCTGGCAAAGCGCTACCCATCACTCCTTGCAGTTCGCCATACATGCGTGAAGCGTTAAGGGCTAGTTTCTTGATTTGCTGTTCACGCGCTTTCCAGATTTTCTCCATCGCGGCTTTTTCACGCTCTAAATTTTCACGCATCTCATGAATTCCTTCCGCAAATGCCTCAAAACGATGCCTAAAAGCTTCGCTTTGCAAATATTCATACAAAGATTCTAGTTTCTCGTCTTTATTAGCGGCAGTTTGTTTGGCTACCGCAATTTGCAGTATTGATCTTCGTATCACTGAAGCCAGTGACAACGCGTATTCGTAAGATGTTATTAAAACTCCATCTTTTATCTCAAAATGCTTAATTTCCCTTGGCAATTTATCGCAAACCAAAATAGCCGCGGAAGCTTCTGCTTTCCTGCCATCCTCACGAAGTTTGGATAACCACTTCTTATCCCATTTAGCGCGTTTGACTTCCCACAAAATTACACCGGCAATTTTTCCAGATCTGCCTTTTACTACTTGTGATATATCAGCGCCTTGCTTGCCTTTAGCAACTGGAGTGATATCATCTATCGGGAAAGTCTCCTTTAAAGTTTTTTCTAAATCAAGCTCGAGCACTTCGCCTCTCAGCTGTTGAGAAGTTTGGGAAGCTTTATATTGAGCTTCTCGGAGAGCTTTTTGTGTATCCTCAAGTTGTTTTTTGAGTTCCATTATTTCACCTTGAGATTTATCTGCCGCAATTTTGAGAGCTTCCTCCTGCGCTCGCTTAATTTCCTCACGCAACTTTTCCTCTTGCTCAAAAGCTCGTTTTTGATCCGCTTCTTGCATCTGGCGCAACTGCTTCATCAAATCAAGTATCTGCGCGCTCATTTCTTGATTTTTGGCTTTCAATTCCCTGTTCTCCTCTTCCCTGTTTTTTCTTTCTATCTCAAGCTCACCCTCAATCTTTTTTCTTGCTACCTCCTCGGAAGTTTTTTTTATAGACTCAATCTCTTCTTGATGCTTTTTTCTAATTTCAATTAACAGCCTCTCTTCTATCTGATGGGTAAGCGCTTCAGAAATTTCTATCTCCTGTCCACAATTCTTACACTTGACAGTATTTGCCATAAAGCAAATTATATCAAATTACAAAGTGATTCTGAGCAAACAACTGTCGTATTACACGTGTTTCAATGGCAATGTAATAAATAGCATTGAAAAGAAAGTAAAATTACTTCTACTTTTAAGATAGATACAAATCGTATTCTAGATCAAGTGTAAAAATAGAATTTGGTATAATTGTCCAAATCTTTGTCGTATATTAATATGCCTTCAAAAACAGCAATACCGCAATCTCTAAGATCACATTTAAGCGATTCAGAAGTAGAGAAAGTAGGTAAATATCATTTAAGAATTCTAGCTAATGAAATTTCACTTCATAAAAACAAAAAAACAGTTCTAATAATAAGTGGACCTTCGGGAAGTGGCAAAGATTCCTTCATCAATCAACTTCCAGACAATTTTGTGCGCGTAAAAACAGTGACAACAAGGCCACCTCGCCCTGAAGAAACAAAAAATGATCCTTATATCAGATTAACAAAAGAGGAATTTTTCGAAGCAGTTAAAAAAGGCGAGATATTAGAATATATTGAGCATGCTGGATATTATATGGGGACAAAAATATCCGCTTTTGATGAAATATTTTCTCACAACAAAATACCTGTCTTAAGGGTTGATACCACAGGAGCAAAATTGTATCTGGAACTTTCCAAAACACATCCAAAATTAAAAAGAATTAATTTTATTTATCTATGTTTAGTTGCTCCTTCAAAATCTGAACTTAAAAAAAGAGTCATTAAAAGGGAAGGACAAACAGGCAAATTAAATTTGCCCGATCATGTAATCAAAAAGCTTGAGATTCTAGATCATGAAATATCATATGCCAAACACGCTCACTATATAGTTGTAAACAAAGCCGGAAAGCTCAAAGAGGTTGTAAACGAAGCCTTGGAAATTATAAAAAAACACTTTGTTTGATGAAATTTATCAAGCTAGTCACAGTTGTATTGCTAATAATTTGGGGACTAATATTGGCAAGATCTTCTGCCAATTTAAAACTAACAAATCCTAATCAGAACATACACACACCAAAAGCACAACTAAATAATTCCAAGACTGAAATACAAGAACCAAAATTCATAAAAAATTACGCATACTATGATTATGAGTCAAATTTTGAAAAAGAAGAATTATCACTTCACAGCAATTTGGAAGAATTGGCTTTTTCAAAACAAAAAATCCAAAATTTAAATTGCAAATTTATGACCAATGCGGGTTTTTACACCGAAAAAAAATCTCATATCGGTCTTTTCAAGCAAAATAACAAAATTATATCTAAACAAATAAAACATAATCTATTTGATTCCTTTGTCGGATTTAGCAATTCCACAAAAGAATTTTATATTGGCAAAAAAACCCAAGTAGAAAAATATGAAAATATTTTCCAAACAGGCCCAATGCTTTTTAATAATGGAGAAATACAAAAGTTGAAACTAAAAAATGACAACAACGCTCGCAGGATCGTTGTTGCCCAGACTAACGAAAATAAAATTTATTTTGTAACTTTTTTTGATTCTAAATTAAAAACATCAGGTCCGTTGCTGAGCGATTTGCCAACACTTCTGCAAGAATATGCCAAACTAAAAGGTATCAAAATCTCAAACGCGACAAATTTAGATGGTGGCAATCATTCATTTTTTATTTCTGGTAATCAAAACCTTCCAGAACTTTCAAAGGCTGGAGGATTCATATGCGCCAAAGCTAGATGAAATACCACCAAGGTTGAAAAAACCGATTGCAAACAACCTCATCTAATTTAATATTTAATAAAAAATTTTTTAAAAAGCAATCTGTGCTTAAATTACAATTTTGGAAATTGCAACAAACCAGTAAATAAATTTTGTTTATTGACAATTCCGTGATTTGCAGGGAAAATAAGCCTGTTTCTGCCTCTTAATATTCCTCTCCCAACTTATCTCCCATTTTTTGGTTACTATGGTAAAAATGGTAAAAAAATTTTGCTATTTTGGTAAAACAGCAAAATTTCTGGGAGCATGTTTTTTGATTTTGATTCAAAGTCTTGTTCCTTTTTTAATAAGCTTATACCCCAAACAAGTAATAGCCGCTCCCCCACCTAATTTTGTAAGTGAAACTCTAATAACTAATTTAAATGAACCAACTTCTTTGACTTTTTTACCTAATGGCAAAATGCTTATATTGGAAAGATCTGGTATGATTCATTTGGTAGAAAACGGGGCTTCTGTAGTAAATTCAACACCTTTTCTTAATTTAACTTCTGTAACAAACACTGATCAAGGTGAAAGAGGCTTGACAGGAATCGCAATTGACCCTGATTTCTCCACAAATGGTTATATTTATCTTTTTTACACACGCAATTCTCCATTAAGAGATAGAGTTTCTAGATTTGTCGTCCAAGGAGATATAGCAAACCCCTCAACAGAAACTGTTATTTGGGAAGATAATCAGATGGCTCCCCTTTGGCACCATGGAGGATCAATTGCTTTTGGAAACGATGGTAAATTGTATATATCTTTAGGCGATGGTTTTGACTCCTCCGCTGCCCAAAATCTAACTTCATATCGAGGTAAAATGCTTAGAATAAACAAAGATGGTAGCATACCTAATGACAATCCATTTTATGACGGACCAGGACCAAATTTAGATGCAATCTGGGCGCTAGGACTTAGAAATCCTTTTAGATTTCAGGTTGATTCTCAAACCGGAAGGATTTACATAGGCGATGTGGGTGGAAACAATGTTTCATTTTCCTACGAAGAAATAAATTTGGGAGTGGCAGGAGCAAATTATGGTTGGCCAATTTGCGAAGGCCCAGAACGTTCTCCAAATGGTGGTAATTGTACACCACCAACTTTGGGAAGCTATCAAAGTCCAATACATTCATACCCTCATGCGGGTAGCGACGCTTCAGTCACAGGCGGTTTTGTGTACAGAGGTGGTAATTTCCCTACCCCATACAAGGATAGTTATTTTTATGCCGACTACGTGAGAAATTGGATAAAAGGATTAACTATAGATCCGAACACTGGAACAAAAACAGGTGAGTTTAATTTTGAACCGTCAAATGGATCAGACAATGGGCCTTATGGTGAAATAGTTGATCTAAAACAAGGTCCGGATGGAGCTTTATACTACGTTGATATCGGAATTTCATGGGAAGGCAGTTCCAGACCAGGAACAGTAAGAAGAATAAAATATATAAGTTCAAACCAACCACCTGTAATTAATTCTGTTCAAGCAAGCGCGACATCAGGTTCTGCTCCACTGACTGTAAATTTTACAGTAAACGCTTCAGATAATGAAAACGACAATCTTTCTTATTCTTGGAATTTTGGTGACAGTAGCCCACTCTCCACAGAACAAAATCCAACCCACACTTATCAACAAAATGGCCAATATACAGTAAGAGTAACCGTTTCGGATGGCACAAACCAAACAATATCAAATGCTATAAATATAAGAGTGGGCAATCCACCTGTGATTGAAACCTTTAATGTTATTTCTCCATCGGATAAATCAGGAGGCAATATTACTTTTAGAGCAGGAGATATAATTCAGTATAATGCAACAGCAAGCGATCCTGACGGAGTTTTAAGCGCTCAAAATTTTGAATGGAGGGTAGTTTTGCTTCATTTATCTCATTCGCATCCAGAAGCAGGTCCAATTAACGCGACTTCTGGGACTTTTCAAATCCCTACAACAGGTCATGAAATAAACGATGAAATTCAGTTTAGATTTATTTTAAAAGTTACAGATTCAGATGGATTAACTACAGAACAAGCAATAGATATATACCCTGAGACGGTAAATTTAATTTTTCAGTCCTCTCCTTCTGGTTTGACAATAAGCGTGGACGGAATGAATAAAACCACTCCTTATACGCTAAACACAGCAATAAATTTTCAGCATCAAATAACTGCTCCTAACTCTCAGTCAAAAAATGGAGTAAATTATAATTTTGTAAATTGGTCACATGGGCAAAATCAAAATCAATTTACCATTTCAGCTCCGGCATATGATCAAGCATACACTGCCAACTATGGCGCCACAAATGTGGGGATAACTCCCTTGTACGGATACTCTTTAGATGAGGGCGCTGGAACAATCGCTCAAAGCTCCTTCACTCAAAATACTCTAAACCTTATCAACGGTCCATCGTGGATCCCAAACGCAAGATACAATGGCGGACTTTCATTCGACGGGACAAACGATAGAGCAACTGGAGGAAGCTTTACACTGCCTAGCGCATTTACCTTTATGGCATGGGTGCGTAATCCTTCAAATAATCCGTATGAAACGCTAATTTCAGTAGGAGCAAATCGCGATCTTTATTTGAACAACGGACAAATAAGCTTCTATGACGGAATTAATGAAAGGGCTTTCGGTAATGCAATTAGCACAAATACATGGCATCATGTGGCAATAGTATCTACCGGATCACAAATAAGAGCTTATTTAAATGGGAATCAAGTAGGCAATACTGTTACAGCAAATTTGTCTTCTTACTCGGGAAATTTGCATCTTGGGGCTTGGCCTTATAACAATAGTTTTACAGATTTTTTGAGTGGGACACTTGATGACGTGCGAATTTACAATTTGGCTCTCACTCAAACGGAAATTCAATCCGCAATGAATTCAGCCATAGGACAAACTCAAGCTCCAACAAATCTTGCTCCTACAACACAAAACCAAACAGTAAACGCAATTAAAAATAACACAACAGTTTTCACATTAAACGCCACAGACAATGAAAACAATCCTCTAACTTATCACATTGTTACTAACACCCAAAATGGAACATTAAGCTTAAATCAAAATCAAGCAGTTTACACTCCAAATCCAAATTTTACAGGTTCTGATTCATTTGCATTTAGGGTAAATGATGGCACATATTTTAGCAATACTTCTGTTGTAACCATCAATGTTTTAAATTTGCCGTCAGGTGGTTATGCAATCAAATTTAATGGCAATGGAACAAATGATATAGATAGGATAAAAATCCCAATAGACAATCCAGAAACTCCAGTAGATGTTGGACAAGGCGATTTCACAATTGAATGGTGGATGAAAGCCAATGACACTGACAATTTGGCAGGCAACTGCATAACGGGAAATGATGGTTGGATAAACGGCAATATAATTATCGATAGAGACGTTTATGGCAATGGCGATTATGGCGATTTTGGCGTGTCTGTATTTAATAACGGGCTTGCATTTGGGGTAAACAATGGCACGTCAGGTTCTGGAATTTGTGGAAACACAAAAGTAGATGATGGTAATTGGCACCATATAGCTGTTACAAGAAACGCATCAACAGGACAAATTAGAATTTTTGTAGATGGAGTTTTAGATGCTCAAGGCACCGGCCCAACAGGTAATATTTCCTACAGAAACGGTAGAACAACTAACTATCCTAATGATAAGTTTCTGGTACTGGGAGCAGAAAAACATGACGCAGGCCCTCAGTATCCTTCGTATAATGGTGAAATTGACGAGCTTAGAATATCGAATAACATAAGATATGTGTCAAACTTTCAAAGACCAATCTCCCCATTTGCGTCTGATTCAAACACTTTAGCTTTATACAATTTTAATGAAGGAAGCGGTACTACCGTATATGATTCTAACCAAAACGGCACAAAAACAAATGGACAAATATTTTATGGTGGGAACCCGGCAGGCCCAATTTATGTGGTTTCAAGCATACCATTCAACGAATCTGGAAATATGAATACACCACCCATAGCAAATGATGATAATCTTGAAACTAATGAAGACACACCAGTAACTATTTCTGTTTTAAATAATGACACAGATCCTGATGGTAACAATCTTACAGTAACAAATGTAGCCAACTTGTCAGGAGGAACAGTTTCAATTAACTCAAACAGCACTATTAATTTTGTGCCTCAATTAAACTTTAATGGCATAGCGCAATTTACATATACAATCTCAGACGGACAAGGTGGAACTGATAGCGCAAACGTGAATATCGCAGTGCTACCTGTAAACGACGCTCCAAATGCAATAAACGATAACTTCACAACAGTGAAAAATAGTCCTATAACAATAAACGTTCTAACCAACGATACTGATGTAGAAAATGACACTTTATCAGTATTTAGCGTTACAAATCCTTCCAATGGACAAGCCGTGATAAATCAAGACAACACCATAACCTACACTCCAAACAACTCATATGTAGGAAGCGATAGTTTTAACTATACAATCACAGATGGGAATGGCGGTTTTGGAACAGCAACAGTTAGCATAACAATAAACAACATAAATCAAGCGCCTGTTGCAAACGGCGATTTCATTACTACTAACGAAGATACACAAGTAGTTATAAACGTTCTTGCAAATGACTTTGACCCTGATGGTGATTCATTAACAATAAGTATTTTTCAACAGCCACTAAATGGAACCGCAGTAGTTAATCAAATGAATCGGGTTGTTTATACTCCAAACATGAATTACAATGGAAACGATAGTTTTATTTACCAAGTCTCAGACGGTCAAAACGGTTTTGCATCAGCAACCGTAAGTTTGACAATTACACCTGTCAATGATCCACCAATCGCAAACAACCAATCAATCACCACACAACAAAACACACCAGTGAATGTTAACTTATCAGCAACTGATGTAGACAACGATACACTTACTTTTACTATAATTGCTTCTCCCAGAAACGGATCATTAACAGGATCCGCTCCTAATTTGACTTATACCCCAAACAATAATTTTAGTGGAAATGATTCTTTCACTTTTGTAGCCAACGATGGAATTGCAAATAGCAACACAGCGACTGTTTCAATTACAGTGCTTCCTAGCTACACGCCATATTCACTTTCATTTGACGGAAACGACTTTGCAAGATTTACAGATATTCCACTTTCCCAACAATACACATACGAAGCATGGATTTTCAGAAGTCAAGATACCGGCAATTATGAAACTTTCCTTTCTGACGCAAACAGCAGTTATAGCCAAGCAATGTTTACACTTTATGTAGATGGTGGGAATCGTGATTGCCCCGGAGCTCCTGATCAGTTTGCTTACTACCAAACAGGAAGTAATAGTCTTCAATGCTCTGGCGTAACAATACAAGTTGGTCAATGGTATCACTTAGCAGTAACAAGAGATAGCGCAAATACTAGAAGGATGTTTGTAAATGGAAATCTAGTAAGTACACAGACAAACTCTCCTAACACAACAAATAGTTCCGGTCGTGTTAACATAGGACGCGCTGGGGACAATAATAGTGAGTATTTTAGAGGCATGATAGATGCGGTAAGAATATCAAATGTAGCAAGATATACTGCAAATTTTGTTCCATCAAATTCGAATTTTCCAGTGATTGCTAATACAGTTGCTCTTTATCACTTAGATGCGGGAACAGGACAAACACTTTTAGATTCTTCGGGCAACAATAGAAATGGCACACGCGGCGCATCCACAGCAACAGAAGCTTCAGATCCCACTTGGGTAAACCAAAGTCCAATAATTTCAAATTAAACTAAAAAGATAACTAAATTATTTTAATTATCTTAGTTTCAAATTTTTCATTAATTCTAACTATGCTAACAATTTCTAATCTATATTTTTTAGGAAGATTTTGGTTTTTGTTTTGACTAACAATATATTGTTCCGCAACTTTTTGTATCGTTTTAAGTTTTCTTTTATTAACAGCATCTTCAGGATGACCATACTTAATCGTGCTTCTATATTTCACTTCTATAAATACCAAAGTATCGGCATGCTTTGCTATAATATCTATCTCGCCAAAGCGAGTCCTGTAATTCCTGTTTAGAATTTTATAGCCTTTTTGTGCCAGATAATTTGCGACATGAGTCTCCGCTAATAAACCAGTTACCCTCTTGTTCATCAATTAATGCTATAAAATTAAATTATTTCTTGGAAGACTTTTTAGGAGATTTTTTGGCAGTTTTTTTGTTGGAAGATGCAACAGATTGGGTTTTCTTTGCAGTTTCTTTTCTGTTTGCCCGCGAATAAATTTTCTCCACCTCTTTTCTTGATTTATCACGAGTATAGTAAAGCTTCGCTCGTCGCACACCCGGCAAACCTTTTTTAACAACTTCAACTCTTTCTATAGTTGGTGTGGAAACAGGAAATATTTTTTCAATACCTATCTGAGCTTCGCCAATTCTTCTGACCGTAAAGGTTTTATTTTCTTGCCTCCCACGAATGGCAATCACCATCCCTTCAAAAGACTGTAATCTTGTTTTCTCGCCTTCTTTTATTTTTTGGATTACTTTCACTCTATCTCCAACTCCAAAACTGGTGTCATTATGTGTAGCTATAAGCGCCATAGAGCATTATTGTATATTTTTTTGCACATAGCTTCAAGAAGCATACAATAGCAATAAATTAATTGGATTTATCAGCACTTTTTCTTTGATCCAAAACTAAATCTATTGCTCTGGCAACAGTTTGATCCCACGAAATCTTAATTGGCAATTCCAATGTTTTTTTTACATCTCCATCAAAAACAAGACTAACTCTTTGTTCGCCGGGATTAGCCAACAAAATTTGCTTGAGTATTTTCAAATGCTCTGTTGTGGTGCCACGAGGTATTGTTATAAACAACTCACTTTGAGGACCTTGAGAAATTTCATCTTTTGAAAAAGCTTCATTAACTATTACGGATCTCCCATCATCGCGTATGTCTATTCTCCCATGAATTAGAACTGGTTTGTCTTCCTCCCACAAATGCTTTTTTGCTGAGTAAACTTTAGGAAAAACCACAAGCTCAATAACACCTGTCTCATCTTTTACTTTAACAAAAGCCATCTCTTGGTTAGTCTTTTTGGTAACAATTGTTCTAACTTCAGAGATAACTGCCGCAATTTTTATATCTGGCAAAAAAATTTCCTGTTGTTCTTCTAACAAATCTCGTATTTTGTGAGTAGACAAAAGTGATAACGTTCCTATTATATCTGCTACCGGCTTAGCTGAAAGTGAAAAACCTAGCAAGTTGCGCTCAAAACTTTCTAACTCTGTCGCTTCAAATTCTTTACCAAACAAATAAACATCATTATAAGAAGCTTGAGAACTTTTTTCTATTTCCGCATCATCAAATAAGCCTTCCTGACTAATGTTAACAGCAAGTTTTGCATATTTGGCTCTTATCTCTTCCATTTTCTCCAACAACAAAAGCCTTGTCCCAAAATTGCCAAAAGCGCCAACTTTAATTAAACTTTCAAGAACTTTTTTATTCACTTTGCGTCCATCTACCCTAGAAAGAAAATCAGCAAAATTTTGAAACTTGCCTCTAGCTCTTTCTTGCAAAATAGCTTCCACCGCGGCTTCACCAACATTTTTAATCGCAGATAAACCAAATCTTATTCCCTTGCCTTCCAAAGATTCAAAATCGTCAACTATAGTAAATCCGATCTCGCTTTCATTAACATCCGGTGGCAAAACTTTTATACCCATCCTTCTACACTCTGCTATTGCTTGAGATACTTTGTCCGTGTCCCCACTTTCGGCAGTTAGCAAAGCGCACATATACTCTACTGGAAAATTAGCCTTCATATAAGCAGTTTGATAAACAACCATCCCATAACTTGCCGCGTGCGCTTTGTTAAATCCATATGATTGAAAAGGCTCAAAAAGTTTCCACAATGTTTCAGCAAACTCAGCAGTTTGTCCATTTGCTATTATTCCTTTTTGAAATTTCTCTTTTTGCGCCGCCATTTCTTCGGGTATTTTTTTACCAACAGCTTTTCTAAATTTATCAGCTTCTTCCCATGTGTAACCAGCTAAATCTATAGCGCAAAACAATAAATCATCCTGATAAACTATAAGCCCATAGGAAGCTTTCAAAAATTTTTCCATTCTTGGGTCCAAATACTTCACTTTTGAAGGATCGCGCTTTCTTTCTATATAATCAGGAATCACTGCCATAGGTCCCGGTCTGTAAAGCGCAATCATTGCCATTAAATCCTCTATTCTCTCAGGCTTAAGTTCCATAAGCCATTTAGTCATTCCAGAACTTCCCATTTGAAACACGCCCATTGTTTCTCCTTTCCCTAACATCTCATAAGTCTTTTTGTCATCAAGCGGAATTTTATGCAAGTCAATTTTTATGCCTCGCATTTTCTCCACAAGCTCAATAGCCGCTCCCAAAATAGACAAATTCCTAATTCCCAAAAGGTCAAATTTAATAAGCCCCACATCCTCGCATGCGTGCATTTCATACTGCGTAATTATTTTCTCACCATTTGGCTCATCGTTTTGGACCGGCGTAAACTCTTGTATATTAGTTGGAGCAACCACCACGCCAGCCGCGTGAACAGATAGATGTCTGGCGCTACCTTCAACTTTATGGGAAAGATCAACTATCTTTTTCACATCGGCATCCGTGTCATACAAATTTTTTAACTCCCTGCTCATCTCTAAAGCTTTAGGTATATCAACAGGGAAACCTTGCTTTGGTGGAGGAATTAGTTTGGAAATTTTATCGCCAAGCGCATATGGGTAACCTAAAACCCTTGCAACATCTCGCGCCGCGGCCCTCGCAAGCATCCTACCAAATGTGCATATTTGCGCAACCTTGTCTTTGCCATACTTGTTTGTAATATAAGAAATAATCAACTCACGTTTATCATCAGCAACATCAAAATCAATATCAGGAGGCGTGGGTCTGTAAGGATTAAGAAAACGTTCAAAAGGTAAATAATAAGTAATAGGGTTTACTGTAGTAATCCCTAAAACATAAGAAACCAGAGATCCGGCCGCAGAACCTCTTGTGTTTGTAATTATATTATTTGCATTTGCCCAGTTCACCATATCCATCACAATCAAAAAATATGTGGCGTAACCTTTTTGAACGATGATATCAAGCTCGTAGTTTAGTCTATCGACAACTTCAGGGGTAACATTTTCTATTTTAGACGGCAATCTTTCGTGAGCGATTTTTTTTAGATATTCGTTGGGGTCAACACCACCCGGAACATCAAATTTCGGGAAAAACCACTTGCCCAAAGTGCTAATTTCTAAATTACATTTCTCGGCAATCTTTACAGTGTTTTCCAATGCTTCAGGCAAATCGGCAAAAAGCTCGCTCATCTCTTCTTGACTCTTGACATAAAATTCAGGAGTATCTATAAATCTGATTCTTTTCGTATCGCTAACCAATTTACCTGTAGCAACACAAACAAGAACATCTTGGGCTTCCGCATCCTCTTTGTTAAGATAATGAGCATCATTTGTCGCGACAATAGGAATACCAAATTCTCTAGAAAGCCTTAGTACTCCCTTTTTTATTTTTTCTTCTGCTTCAGACATTTTACGCAAATCAAGCTTAACTTCCTCGCTCATTTCTTCTTTGATATGTGTATGGCTACGATGATTTTGAACCTCCAAATAATAATCATCACCAAAGACATCATAAAACCATTTTGCAATTTTTTTGGCTCCTTCATAATCATCTTCTATAAGATACTGAGCAAGCTCGCTTGCCGGGCAAGCAGAAGTGCAAATCAAACCCTTTGAGTATTTGGACAAAAGTTCCCTACTAATACGAGGGCGATAATAGTAGCCCTCCAAATGAGCAATAGATGAGATTTTCATCAAATTTTTGTAGCCTTCTTCATCTTTTGCCAAAAGCAGTAAATGATGTGTTTGGTTCTTGCCTTTTTCCGGACGTTTTTTATGATCAAAAGGCGTGGTATAAGCTTCCAGTCCCACAATAGGTTTTACGTTTTCAGCTTTTGCGGTTTTGTAAAATTCTATAGCTCCATACAAAGCTCCATGATCTGTAATAGCTACAGAATCCATCCCCATTTCTTTAACTTTTTTAACAAGCTTTTTTATTTTGGTAAGCCCATCTAAAAGCGAGTATTCCGTGTGAAGATGGATATGGACAAAATTGTTTGACATAATTTATAAGTATCATACCAATTAAAAAAATTTTAATCTATGTCTGAACCTGAAAGCTCGTCCAAAATACAATCACCAAATATAACAAAGCCAGAAGAACAAGTTTCTTCAATTCCGAATGTACAATTGGAAAAACGCACTAAATACTCTCAACAAGTAATTGAATATATGCAAGATTTAGGAATAAGTGAAAAAGTAGCAAGAAAACTTGTCGCGCGAGATTTAATGATAGAACGACTAAAAAATCAAAGAGACAAGTATAAAGACATAGCATTGCATGATACTTTGACCCGCCTAAAAAGACGAGATATAGCAATACCTGACATAGAGCGTCAAATTGATTTATTCAGAAATGGTCAAATAAATACAATAATCATCGGCATGGCAGATATAGATTATTTCAGCAGATGGAACGACCTTTTTAGAAGTCATAAACTTGGAGATCAAGGACTCATGGGATTCGCACAAATTTTAAATGAGGTTATGCGATCAGAAGACATGATATCTAGGTTCGGTGGTGAAGAGTTTGTTATAAGACTTTCAGTCGAAAAAAACATGACACCTGAAGAAGCTACTGCATTAGCAAGAGAAAAAGGAATTGAACTTGGCAAAAAAGTAATGCAGGAACTACTAGACAGAGTGCTTATAGATAATATATTAAATTTACAAAGACAAATTCCAATAGACAGATTGACACAAATTTGAATCAGATTACACGAACGAGAAGGAACATTTGTATTAAGGGAGTATGCCAGAAACTTAATAGAAATGAGATCTAGAGAAAACGGAGTCGAAGAAGTGGTTATGAAAGGAAAAGGATCAGATGAAGAAAACGATGAATTGTGCAAAATTATCAATTCAATAGACTTAAGTTATTATGAGGAATATTTAGCAGATGAAAGATCAATTGATGAATTTGATGTAAGCGATCCAGACTCAGAAGACGCTAAAGCGCTTATAAGAAGGCGTGAACTTGAAGAAATGTTAGTTGGTGATATTAGAAAAGTGCTTAAACAAAGTACTTGTAGTACAGGATTCTTAGTTGTGACTTCACAAGATAGAGATGAAATTAGATCAGCAGAACAACTCAAAGGAATAGCTGATAGACTTATGTATCTGGCAAAATCATCCGGCAGAAATAGAGTTGCCATACAAACAGGCATTACACCAAAAGAAGAACCGAAAATTATCCCAATAAATTAAATCTAAGTTTAGGTAGTTCTCAATCACTTTCTTTGTCTAATTTTATAACACCTCCACTGATAGTTTTTGCGTTTGGGGAAATTGTAAAAACATATTTATTTGAACCAAAAGAAATATACAATAACCCACTAGAATCCTCTTTTAAATCTATTCCCCAAAAAGATAGTACTCTCCCAAGGTACATTTTAACTAATTGACGCGATTCATCTTCTAAAATTTCTCCACAAGGAATATTCTGCTCATCTTGTTGTAAAGACCATTCAATAGGGTCGCCAACAGGCATTGGATTTCTGTGGATAAGTAATGACAAATCATCAGAAGGGCTTATTAAACGAAAAAAATTAGAACCATCTCTTACATATTTCTCATATTCATCATTATCAGACCTATCAGGATCGATATTTGACAAAAACTGTGTAACGAAATTATTAAATTGTTGATCTCTTTCTCTCGTCATACCCTATTCATTTTACCACTGAATTTAGATAGCTAATTAATCTGTTCATCACCATCTTAGGATCTCCCCTTCCTTTAAGTTTTTTTTGCGTCATTCCTATCAAAAACCCAACAACTGCACCTTTGCCATTTCTGTAATCATTGACAGCCTTTTCCTGCTCTCTTATCACTTCTTCTATCGCTTCTTGTACCTCTTTAGCTGAAGCATACTCTTTTTTAGTTAATTCAACAATCTTTTTGACTAAACTCTCCGGGTCGTCATATTCAGAATCCAAATATTTATTCACCATTAAATCAGCTACTGTTTTGGGCCCAACATTATGTTTACTACCTATAAAAACCGCCCTTTCAAAATACTCTGCTCTTGTTATATCCGAAGCAAGTATCGTAGCATAGTTCATTGGCAAGCCAAAAACTTCCACATATCTTTTCCTTTTATCACTTGGCATTTCAGGTAGACTGCTTTTTATTTTTTCTATCTCTTCATCTGTAAATCTCAAAGGCGGTATGTCCGGTTCCGGAAAGTATCTATAGTCTTTTGCGTCTTCCTTTGATCTTTGAGAGAAAGTTGTATTTTTTGTCTCATCATAACCTCTTGTTTCTTGAAGCACCGCTTCACCTGCTTCCAACAATGTACTTTGCCTTTCTATTTCAGCTTTGACAGCTTTCTCCAAAAACCTAAACGAGTTAATATTTTTCAACTCAACTTTATAATTGGGTAACTCTCCCTTTGACAAATCAATAGATTCATCTGCCAAAGATAAATTGGCTTCAAGCCTCATGGATCCTTTTTCCATGTCAGCGCCAGATATCCCCAGATATCTAACTATGGTTTGAGTCTCTTTCAAAAACTCAACTACATCGGACACATCATGAAAATCAGGGGCAGTCACCATTTCTACCAAAGCAACCCCGCTTCTATTAAAATCAATTAAAGAAACTCTTTTGCTATTAATAATTTGATGAATCAACTTTCCTGTATCTTCCTCCAAATGAATTCTTGAAATTCCCACTTTTTTGCCTGAAGACAAAACATACTGCCCGTTAACACAAAGTGGAAAATCATACTGACTAATCTGATAACCTTTGGGCAAATCCGGATAAAAATAGTGCTTTCTATCAAATTTGGAAAACCGGTTTATGTTGCAGTTAAAAGCAAGTCCAAGTCTGATAGTATCTTCAATGGCGAGTTTGTTGGGAAAAGGCAAAGCTCCAGGTAACCCTAAACAAATTGGGCATGTTTGAGTATTTGGCTTTTTGGCAAAATGATCAGCTAAACAACCACAAAACATTTTGCTTTTTGTGGAAAGCTCGATATGAACTTCAAGGCCAATAACTGGTGTGTATCTCATTAAAGTTTCGCAACGCTTGGTTTATAAGAAATCTCTTTATGGTATTTTTTGCCTAAATCAAACAGCAAACTTTCTGAAAAACGAGGGCCCATTAATTGAAATCCAAGAGGCAAACCATTCTTTGTAAATCCCGAAGGTATGGCAATTGAAGGAATACCTGATAAATTTGCTGTAGCCGCATAAATATCTGTAAGATACATTTGCAAAGGATCATTTGCTTTGGCGCCTATTTTAAACGGGGGAGTCGGCGCAACAGGAGCGATAACAGCGTCAACTTTTTCAAATACATCAGAAACTTCTTTTCTTATCAGAGTACGAACTTTCATAGCTTTCAGATAATAGGCATCATAATATCCTGAAGATAAAACATAAGTTCCAAGCATAATTCGCCTCTTTGCCTCATCTCCAAAGGCATCTCTTGAATTGCCATACCTTATTCCGTCATATCTGGCTAAATTTGAGGAAACTTCTGCAGGTTGAATCACATAATAAACAGAAATTGCATATTTTGTGCTTGGCAAGGATACATCCACAAAATCAACTCCAAGTTTTTTGTATATTTGAATCACTGAATCTAAATTATTTCTGACTTCATCGTCCAATCCTTCTCCAAAAAATTCTTTAGGGATGCCAATCTTAAAACTGGAATTTTTGCTTTGATATTTCACGCTTGCGATTGTTGCATCTTTGCCATCTGGACCACTAATCGCTTGAAACATCATTTCCACATCTTCAACTGTCTTAGCCATAGGGCCAACAGTATCCAACGAACTTGCCATAGCAATAACTCCATACCTTGATATAGCGCCATATGTGGGTTTTAAACCAACAACACCGCAATAATTAGATGGCAATCTCACAGATCCACAAGTATCTGTGCCAGTTGATAAAAGACAAAAATCAGCCGCCAAAGCCGCTCCTGACCCACTAGAAGATCCACCGGGCACATATTTCAAATTCCAAGGGTTTTTTGTTGCGCCAAACTGTGAATTTTCCCCACTGCTCCCATGTGCCCAAGCATCACAATTTAATTTGCCGATACAAATGGCTCCAGCATTATCCAATCTTGTTACCGCAGTAGCAGAGTAACAAGGCACATAAGAATCCAAAACTTTAGATGCCGCTGTAGTTCTTATACCTTCCGTAACAAATACATCTTTATGGGCAACTACACATCCTAAGAGTGGATAATCTTGGAAGGCTTTTTCGCCAAATTCAGATATTAATTTATCAGCTTTTTTTGCAACCTTATAGGCATTCTCTTCACAAACAGTAATAAATGAGTTAATTTGACCATCGTACCTTGCAATTTTTGCAAGATAAGCGTTAATCAAATCAACAACTCTATATTTCTTAGATAAAAGTCCATCTCGCGTTTCATTTATAGTAGAAGGAATATCCATAATCATATCAAATCTTTTCACTTAAAATCATATCTACTACAAAAAAATCATTATAAATTTTGTCTGTGCCAGAGGTAACTTGATTTGGCTTTAACATCGAAATTGCGTCAACATTATCTTCACGATATATATTCTCCAATCCTGTAGTTTGACTAGTGGGTTCAACATCTGAAGTATCAACTTCGCAAAGAACATTTATATGTTCGATAACAGAATTGATCTGTGTAAAAAATCTACTTTCCTGTGATTTAGAAAGACTTAAATTTGCAAGTTTTGCAATATGTCTTATATCTGAAATTTTAATAGATGCCATCTTCCAACGGTATAATACATTTATTAGTTAGTTTAAACAAGCAATAAGTTTTAATAAACAAAATATTTCTTCTTGAAAAAGACTTAAATAAAAATATAGACTTAAAATATCACAACTTAATGAAAAAAACTGTTAAGGTAGAAACAAAAATCATCTTGTTTTATGTCCTGTTTTTTACTTGGCTATATGTTATTACTTTTTTAACTAACAAAGATTTTTACTTGAACTTGTTTACCAGTCTGGTCACAGCAGTTTACTTCACAATTCTCAGGCAAAGAGGAGATATTGAAGTATTTATTTTGTCCATGATTATTCCAGTGCTAATCACTATGTTTCCCATATCAAACATGCGCATATCATTTCAACCTGAATTAGTTTTGTATCTCCCAGTTTGGCACTTATTAGCTTGGGGAATAGTAATTGTTTCTCTAAAAAGATTTGCTGATTTTTTCGTACCAAGGTACCCTTAATTCAGAAACTCCACATTTATACTCAATCCCCTTGAAGATTTGTCAACTTTCACTATGTCTCCACGTTTGATTTTGCCCTCAATTATGCCAAGCGCAAGCTCGTCAACTAGCTCATCATTTATAATGCGCGCCAGTGGACGAGCACCATAGATAGGATCATAACCCTTTTGAGATAAATATTTCCTAGCCTCAGGAGTAATATCTAATTTAATTTCCTGTTCTAACAATCTTTCTTCAAGTTCCTTGACTCTGAGATTAACTATTTTATCCATCGCTTCTTGTGTCAATGGTTTATATGTGATAACTGCATCCACCCTATTTAAAAATTCCGGTTTAAAAGTCTTTGATAAAAGCTTGTTTAGTTCGTCAGTTAGTAATTTTTTATCAGTTTGATTTGCATAATTGCGAATAATATCGCTGCCTAAATTTGAAGTCATAATAATAATCGTATTTTTAAAATCAACAACCCTTCCTTTGCCATCAGTTAACCTGCCATCATCAAAAACCTGAAGCATTAAATTAAAAACATTTGGATGCGCTTTTTCAAATTCATCTAAAAGAACAACTGAATAAGGCTTCCTGCGAATCGCTTCTGTAAGTTGTCCGCCTTCCTCATATCCTACATACCCTGGCGGAGAACCAATCAATCTTGATATAGAGTATTCAGATTGATACTCGGTCATATCAATTCTAATAAGGGCATCAGAAGTACCCATCATAAACTCTGCCAGAGTTTTTGCAGTTTCTGTCTTGCCTACCCCTGTTGGACCCAAAAACAAAAAAGTGCCTATTGGACCTTTACCACTAGAAAGTCCAGCTCTATTTCTTCTGATAGCTTTTGCGATAGCCGTAATTCCTTCCTCTTGGCCTATCACTTTTTTTGACAGTTCCTCTTCCAGTTTAGTCAACTTCTCTACTTCAGAGGTTAATAACCTTGTCACAGGTATGCCAGTCCAACGGGAAACAATCTTTGCGATATCTTCATCCGTAACTTCCTCGCGAAGCAGTCTGTCTTCCTCCGGAATGCTATTCCACTTTGCAGTCAAATCCTTAAGTCTGGTTTCCAAAGACGGAAGTTTGCCAAATTTAATCTCCGCCGCTTTTTCAAGATTGATCTCGCGTTCTGCCTTTTCAAGTTCATTTTTTAATTGATCAATTTCTTTATTTGTTTGCTGGATTGAAATCAATATTTTCTTTTGTTCTTCCCATTTTTTCTCAAGCAACTCAACTTCACTTCTAAGTTCCCTTATTTTCTTTTCTATCTCATCTCTTTTTTTTGCCTCCGCTTCTCCTTTTTCTTTTCTTAATCCGGTAAGTTCAATTTCTAGTTGCGTAACTTTCCTTTTTTTAATATCTAGCTCAGCAGGCATGCTTTCAGTTTCAATCTTAAGAGCCGATGCGGCTTCATCTATTAAATCAATAGCTTTATCCGGCAAGAATCGATCACTGATATACCTGCTTGAGAGTTTGGCCGCAGCAATTAACGCGTCATCTGTAATCCTAATACCATGATGAATTTCATACTTCTCTTTTATACCTCGCAGTATAGCTATTGTGTCTTCAACACTTGGTTCTTCAACCAAAACTGGTTGAAACCTTCTTTCCAAAGCCGCATCTTTCTCTATGTGCTTTCTGTATTCATCAATAGTTGTAGCACCAATTACCCTTAACGTACCTCTTGCCAATGGTGGTTTTAGCATATTCGAAGCGTCTACAGCGCCTTCCGAAGCCCCAGCGCCCACAATTGTATGAAGTTCATCCAAAAACAAAACATATTTTCCGGCAGATTCTTCAACTTCTTTAATAATATTTTTAAGACGTTCCTCAAACTCCCCTCTAAACTTAGCGCCAGCCAGTATAGATGCAATATCTAAAACCAGTAATTCTTTATCTCTCAAGGATTCAGGAACATCGCCATTTACTATGCGAAGAGCCAATCCTTCAACAATTGCAGTTTTACCCACACCCGGATCCCCAATTAAAACAGGATTGTTTTTAGTTCTTCTGGACAAAATCTGCATTGTGCGCCTTATCTCGGCATCTCTTCCTATTACAGGATCTATTTTTCCATCTTTCGCTTTATTTGTGAGATTTACGGTGTATTTTGGCAAGAAAGGACCTTCTTCGCGAGGAGTATCAATTATAATTTTAGGCTGGTTAGAATCGTTATTCACGAGTATATTTTCATTTATTAGCACTTGATTGTCAAGAGTGACAAAAATTATCTATGTTTATGCTATAATATTGCCTTGCTGAAATAAGAAATGGGAAAAATCGAAGACACAATATTTGAAAATTATAAAAAAGCAATAGAACAAGGCAATATCGAGCAAGCAGAGAAAGCGCTAAATCTTGCAAAAACGCTCAAAGATCTGATAGAAAACCATGGATTTATTGACTACACCAATGCAAATCAAACTTACCCCCTGCCAGCCACACGAAATTTCTCTTCCCTACTTTATAAATATGATTATCATCAAGCATGTATAAATACACAAAACAAGCAAATTATTCTTACTCCCTTAGAAAACAAGCTATTCTACCTTTTTGATCAAAAAACAACAGATAAATATGAAAACAATAAAATATTAACCAAAATTGAAATAAAAACAGCGCTTTTTAGAAAAACTTTTTCCAATTCTGCTCTGAGAATAGCAATCCACAGACTCAGATTAAAATTAGGAGACATTCCTAAAAATCCAAATATAATAATAAATTTTTATAAAACTGGGTATATCTTCATGGGAAAAAGATTAGAAACATAAACAAAATTACTCATTTTTTTGATGATTTATAAATTTTGCAATTGGGTACAATATTTTATCATGATTTTCACGAAAAAAAATTTATTAAGTAACATTGTTGTTAAATCCTGTAGTATCAAGGTTTGATTATAAATAAAAATCATTT
>JANWVB010000109.1 GCA_025057695.1 Patescibacteria group bacterium | reverse complement strand
AACTCGGGCTTGCTTCGCACGAAATACAGCTGATTAGGCGCCACTTGAAGCTTCAAGCTGGGCTTATTGTCGTCGCCGGCCCTACTGGAAGCGGGAAAACCACGACTCTCTACGCTATGTTAAACGAGTTGAATTCGGGCACACGAAAAATAATAACAATCGAAGATCCGGTAGAATACAGGTTCGAGGGTATATCGCAGTTTCAGGTAAACGAAAAAAATGGACTTACTTTTAGTGAATTGCTTAAACGAGTCCTAAGACATGATCCCGACATAATAATGGTTGGAGAAATCAGAGACCATGAAACTGCGTCACTGTGTATACAAGCAGCTCAAACAGGTCACATGGTCTTAGGAACAATTCATGCCAAAAGCTGCGGCGGCGTGGTAACTCGATTTTTAAACCTAGGCGTCACCAATAAAGACCTGGCGTCAAGCCTTTCGTTGATAATTTCCCAAAGGCTTGTCAAATCAAGAGACAATAGAAGACTTGGTGTTTTTTCGATCATGCCTATTACCGTTAGATTGGCTGATCTTATTGCCAAAGGTGTATCCGAGCACGAACTTGAGCTGGCAGCGTTCGACGATGGATTTATAAGCCTGTACAAGAAGGCAAAAATTCTCGAAAAAGAAGGTCTTATA
>JANWVB010000108.1 GCA_025057695.1 Patescibacteria group bacterium | reverse complement strand
AAATGATTGTATCTGCCTTCCCAAATGCTCCGAATCTTTTCAAGATAGTGGTCAATGTCTTTCATTTTTTTAATTTCAAGTTGATAATAGATTTCGCGACCCCTTGGTTCTTGTTTTACCAATTCGCATTCTGTCAGAATTCGTAAATGCTTTGATACAGCTTGCCGGGTTATGTCAAAGTTTTCTGCATAGGAATTGCCCGCTTGTAGAGTGTCGCTAAAATTGCTGCTAACGGTTTGCGGCTTGGCGTAGCGGCGGTTTTTAGCAAAGAAGTTCCAACGAAGAACTGCACTTGAACCTACCACATAACTGTCATACGAAGCACTACACCCGCCATAACGCCAAACCGCTGTTATGTGCATTTTTATTGCCAAATTTGATTAAAGATATTATCTTCAATTTCTCCAAGAATATTTTCTAATTTGATCTTCATAACTCTTTCAACTGATATAATTGCTTGTTGTGCATTTTGAGGAATAAAAGATAATTCTTGCTCAGATAGTTTTACATCTTCTGGAACTCTCATAAAACATTCACCTGCTATTAAAGTCATAACCGAACTTTTAATCTCAGCTTGTTCTAAATCAAACAAATCACTTAACTTATCAATGATATCTCCAAGTTTTACTTTTTGGAAATCTATTTTATTA
>JANWVB010000107.1 GCA_025057695.1 Patescibacteria group bacterium | reverse complement strand
CCACCTAACATCGAAAGTTAGGAACTAAAAGGCACGATTTAGAACAAGCAGCATCGAAAGTTAGGAACTAAAAGGCTCTGCCAAACCGACAACCACATCGAAAGTTAGGAACTAAAAGGCTTGTATGGGGGAGGAAAATCATCGAAAGTTAGGAACTAAAAGGCAAGGAGAATGTTTGGGAACATCGAAAGTTAGGAACTAAAAGGCTCAAAAAGAGATGCGATGGCATCGAAAGTTAGGAACTAAAAGGCTGCAACCCTTGGGGGAGAACATCGAAAGTTAGGAACTAAAAGGCACCAACCTGATGTGCGCAGCATCGAAAGTTAGGAACTAAAAGGCCTGGACGGACCAAACCTTCATCGAAAGTTAGGAACTAAAAGGCCCAAATAAGTAGATTGAACATCGAAAGTTAGGAACTAAAAGGCGAAGAACCACCCATCGCAGCATCGAAAGTTAGGAACTAAAAGGCGACTGCATCCTGGTTTTGCATCGAAAGTTAGGAACTAAAAGGCACCCAACGTTGTCCCAACTCATCGAAAGTTAGGAACTAAAAGGCGTGCTTCACGAACCTGTTGCATCGAAAGTTAGGAACTAAAAGGCAAAAAGCACAAATCAATGCATCGAAAGTTAGGAACTAAAAGGCCAAAAATCCTGAAGCCATCATCGAAAGTTAGGAACTAAAGGCAAGCCAACGGTGACGAAACATCGAAA
>JANWVB010000106.1 GCA_025057695.1 Patescibacteria group bacterium | reverse complement strand
AGATTGATAGAATGTCAGGTAGAAGAATTTGGGAATTAATATCTGTTTTAACAACTATACCGTCTTCGGTTGCAAGTTTTTCTATTGCAATGTTTTTGTTGGGATCTTTGAATATTTATATTACGATTGGCGTTGTTGTTTTCTCAATTCCACAATTTTGGGTAAGCAAGAAATTCACCAAGCTTGAGTATGATCTTGAATCAAAAATTTCTCCAAGAGACAGGCTTTGGAGTTGGTGCAAATATTATTTAACGAAAAATCGAAATTTTATAGAACTTAAAATTCTCTCAATATCTTCTTTTTTGTCAAACAAACTAAGAAGTATTCAAAATGAAATTATATTAGCGAGATCTGAACTTCAAAAGAAAGAAAGCAAGTACAGAATTCTAGCTGAGTTGCCATTGATTATTTATGAAGGGGTAATTTCTTTGTGGTTGGTTTTTCAAGTAGTTTCCAGAGAAATTACCGTTGGCTCTTTTCAATTCTACTTAAGAACTATAAAAAGAGCCCAAAACGAAGTTGTGAATTTTATGCATTCCATAAATACAGTATACGAAAATTACATTTATGTTAAAGACTTTTTTTGGTTTATGAATCTCAAAAGTGAAGATGTGACCGCGAATGGCAAAATCGATGTTCCTAAGGATATACACATAGAACTAAGAGAAGTCTGGTTTAAATATAAAAAGGGTCAAAAATGGGTGCTAAAAAATATCAATTTAAATATTAAAGCAGGTGAAAAAATTGCGTTTGTTGGGGTAAACGGGGCAGGGAAATCAACTCTTATAAAAATAATTAGTGGTTTTTACAAGCCTCAGAAAGGAAGTGTTTTGATAAATAAT
>JANWVB010000105.1 GCA_025057695.1 Patescibacteria group bacterium | reverse complement strand
CCACTCTTACAATGGGATATTTTTTTCCAATCATAGTCTGCATTATATATCCAAAGTCCTTTGAAGATTTCCTTGTTGTCTTCAAAGATTTCTTTTGAGTGTGGAGAGTGTAAGATTTTTTTCAAATCTTCTTGGACGAGAGAGATAGTAAACACCTCCTTTTGTGATTATTCATAAAGATATTGAGTTTTATCAATATAGAGCTATCCCCTTTTTCGAATATCTTTAAAGGACTGTCTTCCTATAGGTAAGGGTTGCATAAGATAAATTTGTTAGATTAAAAGGAAAAAGCAAATACTTTTATTTCCAAAGAGCTTCTACATCTAACTTTAAGTTTGGAAAAATTTCCAAGTAAGTCCTTTACCTCTCAGCTTTTGAGAAAGAGTAAAATTTTGGTTTTGATTTGTGTGAATTTTAAAAACTTTTTCTTATGGGTTTAAAATCCAATATTCCTTTACGCTTGCGTTTTCATAGATTGTAAATTTTTTTCGTAAATCGTTATATGCAGAAGAAGGAGAAAGAATTTCAACTATAAGGCTGGGACACCTTCGATTTGATTTTTTTAATCAAAAGTCGGTGGTTCAATGATGATTGGTTCGTCCTCTCCCCTTGGCTCAAACATGATTCCGTTGTCGCCTGGGTAGGGTGTGCGATGGTCGTGTTCTCCTATCCAGATTTCTCTTGGAATCGACCAAAATTTTGGAAAGGCTACACAGTGGCGAATTCCTCTAAAATGTTTACAATAGTAGCACACATCACTGATTGGAGAGGCATCATCTAAAATATAAGCAATAGTATCTTTTTCCATCTTTTTTCTCTTCAATCCTATCATATTTAAATTTGTACTTTTTAGATAGTTCTTCTAATGTTTCGTGGCAAGCTTTTTCTTTTGCTAATGTTGGACCATACTGAAATTTATATTCTTCAAATTTTGAATAAAATAATTTATTATAAATGGCATATAATTTTTCTAAATCTATAATTTTTTTTGGTGCATCCCTTAATACAAAAATATATTTTTCAGAACATGCCCTCATTTCTTTGATATTATTTCTAA
>JANWVB010000104.1 GCA_025057695.1 Patescibacteria group bacterium | reverse complement strand
TAATACCATTTGAAAAGCAAATAGGCACTTTGG
Source organism: Patescibacteria group bacterium (assembly GCA_025057695.1). Classification (GTDB taxonomy): domain Bacteria; phylum Patescibacteriota; class Microgenomatia; order UBA8517; family UBA8517; genus JANWVB01. The sequence continues at coordinate 1,412 of JANWVB010000104.1, read as the reverse complement.
ATAAAAATTGGAGAGACACTTCCAAAGATACTGATCCAGCTTCAAGAATCTCAATTAACAAAGAAAGGTACCTGCAAAAGCTAAATCAAAGAAGAAGCGAGGCAAACCTTCCACCCTTGACATATTCCAAAAAACTTGAAAAATCAGCAACCTTAAGAGGAATAAACATACTGCAATTTGACGACAAATCTTTTGAAGCCACTAAAAGTGGATATACCCAGAAAAAAGCTTTGGAAGAGGTTTCTTACAGAAATATCGTTTGGGGAGAAATAGGAATATATGGACATTACGATGAAGATGAGCTTTTGGAAAACCAATTCGCCTTTTATGATTCTAAAACTTTTTTGCTAAATAAAGACTTTCAGGATATTGGATTATCTGAAGTAACACAAGATATAAACAATTGTCCAACTCAAGTAGTAGTAATCCATCTTGGTGGTTATGTTCCTCCTAATTATTCGCAAGAAGAAATTCAAGCATGGAGAGATATTGTCAGAAATCTTGAAGAGATATCCCCTTCCTGGAAAGAATTAGAAAAGTCCGGACAATTTTATCAGGAAAATAAAAACCAAATAGACAGAATCAATGAATTAATAGCTTTAAGATTGCAAATCTCAAAAAATATTCTTTTAAGTCTGGAGAAAAATTTATGGCTTACCGAAGAGCAAAAAGATTGGATCAGAAAGGATAGAGAATTTTTTGAGGAATTAAATGCCTTGACTAAAAGCATAAACAGCAGAAATTCAAATTAAATTTTTCTGCTTTCTTGCCAAACAGCATAAATCGCGACAACCCAAATCCTTTCTTCAGGAACACTCCAACTGCCATCAGCGCCTTCAATTTTATAAATATAAGATCCTCCGTTAATTTCTCGTTTTATTCTAGTACGTCTACCCCCTCGATCTATTCCTTCAACCACATCCGCCCCGCGAGCGAATCTTCGCCTCAAAGCTTGCGCTGCTCGATCGTAAGCTTTGTGGTCTTTAAAAAACTTGTACACCATTTTATCCAAAGGATCTGCTGAATTTATATCAGATATTGATTCTATATATTTTCTGGCGCGATTGAAAAAAGACAAACTTGACATGATTAACTAGATTTGATTATAACAAAATCTAAAAAAATTCTAGTCAATTTTTTATAAACTTAAAATAAGCAAAATAATTAACCCCTGCCTCTAACTATACTGTAATATTCAGGATGATAAAGAAAAACACAAGGAGCATCCTCTAGCAAGAATCTCTGAAAATCAAGGTATATTTTTTTCCTTTCTTGGATGTCAATTGTAACTCTGCCATCCTCCAAAAGCTTGTCGATGCGCGGGTTAGCATATTTTGAGATATTGCTTTCAGTTTGCATTGAATGCCAAAGCGAGTATTGATCAGGATCTAAAGGAATATCATATATTGCCA
>JANWVB010000103.1 GCA_025057695.1 Patescibacteria group bacterium | reverse complement strand
TTCAGATTTTCAGCATTTGTCCCAAATACAAACAAGCTTTCAATCGGTAAAACCAAGTGTCTTACTTTCTCAAACAACTCTTGTTCAATATCCTTTGCATTAAGCAGGTTTTGTATTCGTCTTCGTTTATTTTTACGGGGCTCGATTCTTACACCCCGCCCGATCGACTGAAGAACAAATTTCTTTGCGTTCCTTCCAACACCAATATTCACAAACAAAATAATGTTTGGTCTGTTGGAATCCCAACCCTCATAGAAAGACCGCGAGCCCATTAAAATATTTATATCGGAATCGTCGCTGTTTAGTCTCTTAAAATAACTTTCATTTTCAAAACTTTCATTTATTTCATAGCCTTCGAGTTTGTCTTTTAGCCAGCCTGAAATATCGCCAATTTTTATCAGCGCAAATGGTTTACTAGAAGTCATCAATCTGAAAATCAACTCTTGCTTGTTTCCGGGAATTTCCAAAACTTCAATCTTCCCGGGCTTATCCGCATTAAAAACATATTTCAAAATATCGTTGTAATCCAACGCTGACCTAAGATTGGCATCTATAAAAACTTTGAAATCCTCGAACATAAATTGGCCATGCTTTTCAAACTCCTGAAAAAGTTCTTTTTTTGCATCCTGCAATAAATTCGGTTCAGTTTCTCCCTCTGCAATCTTTTCCAATTCTCTAAAAAATAATTCCAAATCAGATTGTTTTACATCCACAGAATTGACCAATGTCAAAAGAAGCGGCTTGTGGTATAACGAATCATCTAATTTCCTGATTTCTTCAAAACACTTATTAAGATAAGTCAAGAGCAGAAGAGTTTTTAATACGATTTTCTGTTTTTCATCAGACAAAAAATCACCTTGTTTCTGAAACGCCTTGATAGCATCAGATGACACATAAACATGCTTGCCATATCCTTCCTCAACAAATTTTGAAAGATTAAAATTAAACACACAGGTTGCAAAATCTCTTGGATCAGTAAAGGTAGCGGAAAAATTAAACAAAAATCCGTTTCTTGAAAGTATGGAGTACAAAATCTGCCGCTTGCTATCTTCTTTGTCACCTTTATGGGCTTCGTCTAAAAGGATATACCACCTGCCGTTATTGTCGTAATTTCTAAAATTAACAATTTTTTCTTTGTGCTCGTCAGAAATTAAATCAGAACGATAATAAAAAACAGTAATACTGTTGGAAACAGGCAAAGTGTTCTCCCGCTTTACCGTTTCGTAATCCTTTAAATTTTTAAGGTTTATACTTACATCAAAATTCAAACTATTAAACTCTTCGACATGCTTTTTGAATTGATCAATAAGATCTTCACGATGTGCCAAAAACAGTATGTCTCCCGAAGGCAGTTCTTTGTTTTCAGTAAGCTTTCCTAAAAACTCAATTAATTTGACAATAACCAACGTCTTACCACTGCCTGTTGCCATCCAAAAACTCATTCGATTAATAAAACAGGCAAACGAAATTTTATTCTCAACTGCCGGATAGTCTTTCTCGTGCTCCAAAAGATATCTGACAGTTTTACTGTCTTGTTTTTTCTTTAAGTCATAATCGAAATTCTCATCGAGCCCGTTAAGT
>JANWVB010000102.1 GCA_025057695.1 Patescibacteria group bacterium | reverse complement strand
TGCAAACAATCCAGAGTGTCTTGGTGAAGAATTGCTAATTATACAAAAAGAATTTGATGGATTCAATGACACTAATGATCGATTGGATTTACTCGCCTTAGACAAACAAGGAAATTTAGTTGTAATTGAAAACAAACTTGACGACTCCGGGAAGGATGTCACATGGCAAGTATTAAGATATGCCTCTTACTGCTCTACTTTAAATAAAGAACAAATCTTACTCATCTACCAACAATATTTGAGCAAACATCAGCATGAACTACGTGCAGAGCAGAATATCCTAGACTTTTTTAACAAAAGCGATCTTAGTGAAATTAGCCTAAATACAGGACAAGGCCAACGCATCATAATGATTTCTGGTAATTTTAGAAAAGAAGTTACTTCCACAGTACTTTGGTTGTTGAGTTATAAACTACGAATACAATGTTTCAAAGCTGAATTGTTTAAATCAGAAAATGAACTGTATATCAATTTCCAACAAATTATTCCGACTAAAGAAGCTGAACAATATATCATCAGCATGGCAAACAAAACACAAGAAAATATCTCTGAACAGGAGGCAACGAAGAACAGACATTTGGTTCGCATAGAGTTTTGGAAAGAGCTGCTAAAAAATTTAGATAAAAAATCCACTTCCTTTACAAGTTTAAATCCAACTAAGGAAACTTCGCTTGGCATGTCTATTGAAGGAGTATCATTCTATTTTGTAATTTCCAGTTACTATGCACGAGTAGAGGTATACATAAGTAAAAACAAAAAAGAGCTAAACAAATATATCTTTGACGAGCTCTTTAAACAAAAGTCAGAGATTGAAAAAACTTTCGGCTCCGCTTTAGTTTGGGAACGACTTGATAAAAAAAATGCATGCAGAATCAAACATGAATTGCAGGATGTGAATTATTTCAATCGAGCTGATTGGCCTAAAATGATTGAATTTATGATAGATGGAATGAGCCGACTGGAAAAGTCATTTAAAGAACCACTAGCAAAAATTAGATTAATGTTACGTAAAAAATCTAAAGCAGACTTTAAGGACGAACAGAATGCTTTTTAAAGTTATATATTATTGTCAATAAGGTATATTTTAATGATTCGTTCAAGCATTATTTGCATAACTTTTTGCAGCAATGCTTTAGGCCTTCAGAATGTCTCTTTGATAAAAGGAAAAATATAATACAATATATCAACTAACGTTCATCGCCTGCGGGCGCTGTTGGGTCAGGCTGCGGTTGACGTGAATGGCCGCATTGAATTCAAAACCGATCAGCAGACTCAGTGAGTTGTAATAAATCCAAAGTTGGGTAAACAAAACCGTACCTATGGAACCATACACCTGATTATATTGTACAAAACGGGTGATGATGGTAGAAAACGCCACCGTTACCAACAACAGCAACAAGGTGCCGAGGGCAGTGCCCGGACTAAAGAAATGCATCGGTCGGTTGGTGGCTGGCCCGAAATAATAAATCAGCCCGACGGAAACGTAAAATGCCGTAATGACGAGGGTTACACGCAAAACACTTAGCCAGAAATACACGTTCAGTCCCTCCATGGCCATCTGACTCACCAGCCACTTCACCAGCCATTCGCCGCCAATAATCAGCGTTATGGTGAGGAGCAGCAA
>JANWVB010000101.1 GCA_025057695.1 Patescibacteria group bacterium | reverse complement strand
GAGGGTTTTTTATGATTTTGAGTAGTAGAGATATAATTATTGATAATAGTGTTGGTGGTCCGGGATTAGACCCGCATGTTGAAGGGTTGTTGATTGCAGGCGCCAGATTCTTGTCTGGTGTTCACATTCCACCTGCGTCACTTCCAGATAGACAGCTTAGATTAAGAGGAATATTAATTTCAGCTCAGTCGCCATCTCTTGTGCGTAGTTTGCCTAATAATGCTATCGCGCCAGCTGAAGTCTTTGATTTTGCTCCGGATGTTTTTATGCGTATTCCTACAGATTTAAGACAAACCAGAGTCAAGTGGAGCGAACTTAATCCTTAATGTTTGATTTTTGAGCAAAAATTTATTTGTCAAGTTTTCCTATACAAAAGGTCTAGATTTCTTAAATGTTTTAGTTTTTTACTTTAGTGGTTTGTGGCTAGATTTCCTAGGTCTTTCTTTTTGATAAATGAATCATTTGTGAGATATAATCTGCTAGTTACAAAACAAAATACAGCTTAAGTTAATATTGACTTTCTTTTTGATTTTTGATCCCATATGAGAAACTTTACTTTACTTGTTTTCTTTTTGGCTTTTTTAACAGTTTTTATTCGAGTTATCGCTAATGCTAATTTGTCGGATTTGGTATTACCTAAATTAGTTATTGCCCAATCCCAAGAGTTGATGCAATCTGAAACTGGAGGTGAGTCAAAATCTCAACAGCAACAACGCGGTAATACACATCTGAAAAATGCTCTTGATAGTCAAAATGTTGATTCGATTTGGCCACTAAATCATCTAAAGTTTGCAATTCGCAAGGCGGTTGACGCTAATGTGCCGGTTAGCACTATTGTGCTTTTGCTTCTTATGCCTGTGGTGGCGACATTTATAGCTGGCGCTCGTCATCTGGGGGGAGTGCGAGGCTTTGGAATTTTTCTGCCTGCGGCTTTGTCTGTTGTTTTTTTGTCAACAGGAGCGATTGTTGGTATTGGGCTTTTTGTGATAATTGTGGTTATAACCACGATTTTTAGAATGATACTAAGAAAACTTAAATTTAGGCTTCAATATCTTCCACGAATGGCGCTTTTGCTTTGGTTTGTTGTGCTTGGTATTTTGTGTCTTTTGTTTTTGGCATCGTATTTTTCTGTTTCTGCCATTGCAAATGTTTCTATTTTCCCTGTTCTTATTTTGGTTTTATTGGCTGAAGATTTCACAAAGGCTCAGCTTGGCAAAAGCGCACGTTACGCTGTTGGGATAACAACGGAAACTCTTTTGCTTGCTCTTGTTTCATATTTGTTTTTGACTCTTGAACCAATTCAGGTGTTTGCGCTTCTAAACCCAGAGGCGCTGATGATTGGTGTATTTGTCGCGAACATTTTGCTTGGGCAGTATGTTGGTCTTAGACTGCTTGAACTTTGGCGATTTAGAAGGCTAATAAAAAGTTAAAGTAAAATGAAACTATCTTCTATTTTAGGACTTAATGCCCGCACCAAGCTTTATTCTTATCCCTACAACACAAAAAAGGGCAAACGTATTGCGGCATCAAAACTTTTGACTGCCAAAGTGCTAAAAAAGGCTGAAATACCGACTCCAACAATCTATGCCAAGTTTAAATCTCCCTCTGATGTATTTTCTTTTGATTGGGAAAGTATACCGGGTGCTTTTGCTATAAAACCTT
>JANWVB010000100.1 GCA_025057695.1 Patescibacteria group bacterium | reverse complement strand
CAGCCCTCACTGGCCAAGTAACCAGCTTCAAGTATTTTGACATCAGAGTTTAATTCATCTTTTAACTTTTGCGCTGGCAGCGAGCATGGACCCTCTCTCCAAGTTACAATTGCCTTCAGATGGGGGAAAATGTCTATAAGTTTTGGAGAACTGGTATTGAGTAAATTTAGTATATCACTCTTTGCTTTTGAGTTTGTTTTAATCTCAAACCTGCGGTAGACCTCACCAAAGCCTGAAAAGTTACCATTAAGAATACAATCTCTAATCGTGTCACGATACTCAGTGAATATTTGTTTTAACCTAAAGAATGTTGCCGGGTTCGCACTAGCAATACACGTGACTTGTTGATTGATTAGGCTTAATGTCAAACTTAATGCCACCTTTTTTGAATAATCTGACTCCCCTAAAACCCACAGAGGAATTATTCCCTTTGCTTTGATCAAAGGATCCAAGCATTCGTAATAAACCCCTGACATAGAACCGACTGGAATAGAGTTAAAATAACCTTCAATCATCGGGCTCCGAATAGCTAACAACTTGCCGCTAAAAATTTCTGGGACAGCTTTTATTTGACAAAAACTATTTATCAATTGATATTTTTTAAACCTATTTAACGTTGTCTGCTTTAATGGTATATACTTTGGCTGTCCAGTAGTTCCACTGGTTTTTAAATACAAATGTGGCTTATAACTTAGGTGATTCAATAATGTTTCCCTTAAATTTTCATAGTCACAAATAGGAACCAAGTTTTGAAATTCTTCAACACTATTAACCTTGTTGATACTAAAAACTTCGCCAAAATACCCGCCCTTAAATGATTGTAAAAGTTTTTTAAAAACTCTATCCTGCGCTTTCTGAAAATATTTCGATTGGGCAATAAAAGATCTGTAGAGTATTCCCCCTCTTAATTTAAGCAGTGAATTAACGCAAATCTTTTTAAAATTCACCGCTTATAATATTCCTCAAAGAAAGGCGCTTTGATTTGATCAAGCACATTTGATGGAAAGTTTTTGTATTGTAGACCCAAGTCATTAACAACGCGCTCTTTGGGAAAAAAGAAGCTTCCAAAAAGGATATCCCACAAAATGACGTTGTTGCCATAATTTGAGTTTGACTCATGAATTTCTCTTGAGTGGTGCCATCTATGCAACTCCGGCCCGCTTACCAGATAATTTAACCATCCGAGGCGCGCATCAACATTACTATGTTGAAAAAAACCGTTTATTGCGTAAAAAATGAAGTAGGCTGACAAAACCTCTTGGCTTGTTCCCAGGAGAATAAATGGAAAGCTTTCAAAAAGAAATTGTAAAGTCTTTTCAAGAGGATGAAATCTACCAACATTCAACCAGTAAAGCTTTTCAACAGAGTGATGAACCGCATGAAAACGCCAAAGAGGTCGCCATGTATGTGCTGTGCGATGCAACCAGTATCTAAAAAAATCCGCGCACAAGATAATCAAAACAACTTGTACGAGTAATGGCAGATCGCGCGGCCAAATAACGATTTGGAGGTTTTTACTTCTACAAAGCCATTCTAATCCAACCACTGATACCAACGACAAAAAGTACGGTAATAGCACTTGAACAACAACCATGTAAATGAGATCGGTTTTGATATCGGATTTTGTTGGAAACCACTCTTTTCGATATGGAATTATTAATTCGAAAACAGTCACAACAATAAGACCAAAAACAATTGCAACAAGGTATGCACTAAATGTTGGACCAAGTACAGGCAAAGATTGGGAATAAATGTAGTATCCAGCAATGATACTACCGGGGTAGACAAGCCAGTTGAGAAGTATTTTCAGATCTTTAACATTAAACTTTTTGTCCGA